>CALQJK010000040.1:0-10930 GCA_943330875.1 Chitinophaga pinensis | reverse complement strand
GATATGGAACGCGTGGAAACGCTCTGTGATAGACTTAAGGAACAAATAGCAAAAGGGTTAAGTATAGATGAACTTTTGTTAACCGTTCAAATGCTGAATGCTGAATTGCTTCACTTAAAAGCAAATGCCCCATCTATGGATGTTAAACATTCGGTGGCCATTGACATGCCTACAATAATGGTTGAAATGGAAAAAAATCCAGCAGCGTTAATTTTGCCAGAAAAACCGTCAATTATTGAGTTTGAAAGTATCCCTGCAGAAAACAACGAGCCACAAGAGAATCAGAATGAAGAGATTCCACAGATATTAGCAGATGAAGAACAGATCGAAGACAATATTAAAGAACAAGAAATAGAACAAAAGGTATTGATCACTTTGGAATTGGATGAGTCTGCAGTGGAAGAAGAATTGGAACAAATTAAAAAAAGCGCCGAAGCTAAAAATGCGGCAGGATCGAACAATAAACCAATGTTGCTTTTTGATCCGATTGAAGATATTCCTACGTTGACTCATCAAAGAATAGATTCCTTAACAACAAATACTGACCTTAATCAAAATCAACAACCTAATAGTTTTGAATCTATTAATGACCGATTGAAAATAGAAAATAAAGAAGTAAGCGAAGAATTGAATCAGGAAGTTATCAAGGATTTAAAAAAAGCAATTTCTATTAATGACCGTTATTTGTTCATCAATGAATTATTTCAGGGGGATGAAGTGATGTACGATAGAAGCATAAAAACCATTAATGCTTTTAGTATTTATGCCGAGGCTGAATATTGGATAAGAAGAGAACTGAAATTAAAATTAGGATGGGATGAAAAAAAGCAAGCGGTGAAACAATTCAATCAATTGATCAAAAGGCGCTTTGCTATGATGTGATTCATAATCTTTTGTGTGGCACCTCTATTTGAATACACGTATTTCTTTGCAAAATCACTTGCCTGCTCTAAAAGAATTTTATCGTTAAATAAGTCATCCAGTTTATTTTCAAGTGCAAGTGCATTGTCAATTGAAAACGCCGCTCCATTTTTGATTAATGCTTTCGCCTCAGCAAATTTTTCATATTCCGGTCCAAAAATAACTGGCTTTCCATAAACTGCAGCTTCTAATGTGTTGTGAATACCACTGCTGTTAAACCCTCCGCCAACATAGGTTACAGTAGCATAACGGTATAATTTTGAAAGCAATCCAATGGAATCTATAATCAGTACATTGCAATCGACAGCATCTTTATGCTGCTTTATTAAATCAGAATAAAAAATAGAGTTTTTGAAAGTGGTTTTCAAATCTTTCAAATTAGATTCGCTGATTTCATGCGGCGCTATAATAAATTTATACTTATTTCTTGTTCTGGTATAATGTACTAATTCAGCTTCATCATCTTCCCATGTGCTGCCTGCAATCAGCGTCTCCTGGTTATTGATAAATGTAGCAATGCCCGGAACTTCTTCTTTTTTTTCTGCTAAATCTATCACACGATCAAAACGCGTATCGCCAGAGACGCTAATATTTTTATTCAAATTAATTCCAGCTAAAAGCGCAACAGAATTTTCATTTTGAAGAAATAAATGATGAAACGAGGAGAGCATTTTTTTCCATGCATTACCATACCATTTAAAAAATGGCTGAGCGGGTCTGAAGATTCCAGAAATTAACAACACAGGGATTTCTCTCTTTTTTAATTCAAACAAATAATTAAACCAATATTCATATTTTACCCAAACTACAAGGGCAGGATTAATGATATCAATTAATTTTTTTGCATGTTGAGTTGTGTCTAATGGGAGGTAAATTATTTTCTCCGCTCCAGGATAATTTTTTCTTACTTCAAATCCACTTGGGGAGAAGAAACTTATTACTATTGGATAATTCGGGTACTCTTTTTTCAGCGCTTCTATAACAGGTCTCCCTTGTTCAAATTCTCCTAAACTTGAGCAATGCATCCAAATGCTCTGGTGATCAAATTTAAAATCTGGGAAATCCTTTCTGCCTTGTACCCATTTCTTCGCCTTTTTATTAAAAAAAGAGACTATGTATATCGCTTTCCCATAAACAAGAATGAAAAAATTATATATTAAGCTGCTCAATTTTTTTAATTTGCCTCAAAAATACAGCGTTTATTCGTTAATCAATTGGGTTTATTTGTAATAAAATTAACCCTCAAATCTTATCTTTGCATGCCTGTCAGGATTCGGCAGGATCAAACCCACAAACAAATATGAGACCTTTGCAAATGGTAGATACGAAGACACAGTATCTCAAGATAAAACAAGAAGTAGATGCTGCCGTTATTTCCGTAATGGAAAGCTCGCAGTTTATCGGCGGAAAAGTGCTGAATGATTTTGCAATACATCTTGCTGAATATAATGGCAGCAAGCATGTGATTCCATGTGCCAATGGTACAGATGCCCTTCAGATTGCTATGATGGCACTTGGCTTGAAAGCTGGTGATGAGGTTATTACACCATCATTTACCTATATCGCTACTGTTGAAGTGGCTGCCTTATTGGGAATAAAACCAATTTTTGTTGAGGTAGATAAACAAACTTTCTGTTTGGATCCAAAGGCAGTTGAACAAGCGATTACTCCTAAAACCAAAGCTATTATTCCTGTTCATTTGTATGGTCAAGCAGCTAATATGGAGGCGATTATGGATATTGCTAATCGGCACCAACTTTTTGTAATTGAAGATAATGCTCAGGCAATAGGGAATGACTATACTTTTTCTAATGGCACAATCAAGAAAACTGGTAGCATCGGGCATATTGGTTGCACATCATTTTATCCTTCCAAAAATCTCGGTGCGTTTGGAGATGGCGGCGCTATTTTTACTGATGATGATGCTTTGGCTGATCAACTTCGCATGATTGCTTCTCATGGTCAAAGCAAGAGATATTATCATGATGTTGTTGGATGTAATTCAAGACTCGATGCTTTACAGGCTGCGATATTGGATATTAAGCTGACTCATTTGGACGAATATATTGTTGCCCGTCGAAAGGCAGCTGATTTTTATGATAAGGCATTCAGCGGTCATGCTAAAATAGAAGTGCCATTCAGAGATAACAACAATAAACATGTTTTTCACCAATATACTTTAATTATTCATGATGCAAATAGAGATGAGTTGAGCCAGTTTTTAACAGAACAAGGTGTTCCTAATATGATTTATTATCCTGTGCCTGCTCATCGCCAAAAAATGTTTGATGCATTTGGAGGAAGTGATTTTAATCTTCCAACAACTGACTGGCTTACAGAAAGAGTAATCTCTTTACCTATTCATACAGAATTAGATGAAGAACAACAACAATTTATTTGTGATAAGGTACTATCATTTTTAAAATAGTTTTTTAGATAAAAAAATAAAAAGATGAAGATAGCAGTTATTGGAACCGGGTATGTTGGATTGGTAACAGGAACTTGTTTCGCCGAAACGGGAAACAATGTTATTTGTGTGGACATCGACAAGAATAAAGTAGACAAATTATCAAGCGGACAAATTACCATATTTGAACCCGGATTGGAGAAGTTATTTCTTCGCAATCAAAAAGAAGGAAGATTGCATTTTACTACTTCATTGGAAGATGCCATTGAAAATGCTGTAATCATCTTTCTTGCCTTACCTACTCCGCCAGGAGAGGATGGAAGTGCAGACCTTTCTTATATTTTAGGTGTTGCAAAACAATTAGGAAAATTATTAAAACCTTCCGATTATAAAGTTATTGTTGATAAAAGCACCGTTCCTGTTGGTACAGCCGAAAAAGTGCTTGCTGCTATATTGTCATCAGCTACAACCAACATTGAGCAATCATTTGATGTAGTGAGCAATCCGGAGTTCTTACGGGAAGGGGTAGCTGTAGAAGATTTTATGAAGCCTGACAGAGTAGTTATTGGTACAACTTCAGAAAAGGCAATGAAGGTTATGAATGATTTATATGCGCCGTTTGTTCGTCAGGGAAATCCATTGATTTTTATGGATGAGAAATCTGCGGAACTTACCAAATATGCAGCCAATTCTTTTCTGGCGGTGAAAATTACCTTCATGAATGAAATTGCACAACTTTGCGAGAGATTAGGAGCTGATGTGGATATGGTTCGTAGAGGAATAGGAAGCGATGAAAGAATTGGAAAAAGATTTTTATTTCCTGGCATTGGTTATGGTGGAAGTTGTTTCCCTAAAGATGTTCAGGCTTTATCAAAATCTTCAGACGAAGTAAAGTATGATTTTAAAATTTTAGATGCAGTGATGGAAGTAAACGAATTACAGAAACTACATCTGATGCCGAAAATTGAAAATTATTTTAATGGCGATTTAAAAGGGAAACACTTTGCAATATGGGGCCTTGCTTTCAAACCCAATACAGATGATATCAGAGAAGCTCCGGCTTTTTATATGATTGAGTCATTGTTGAAAAGCGGTGCCACTATTTCGGCATTTGATCCTGAAGCTATGAAGAATTCTAAACAAGTATTAGGAGATAGTATTCAATTTGCAGAAAATCAATATGACAGTTTGAAAAATGCAGATGCCTTAATCATAGCAACAGAATGGAATGAATTCAGAACACCTGATTTTGAAAAAGTTTCTGGGATACTTAAAAATAAAGCCATTTTTGATGGTCGAAATTTATTTGATCTTCAACAAATGAATGATCTAGGGTATCATTATGAAAGTATAGGCAGAAAAAAAATTGCTCAACCATAAATTAAAATATTTTCAAGTGAGAAAAAAAAGAGTTTTAATTACAGGTGCAGCTGGATTTCTGGGATCACATTTGTGTGATAGATTTATACGAGAGGGTTTCGAAGTGCTGGGCATGGACAATCTTATTACGGGGGATTTAAAAAACATTGAGCATCTTTTTAAATTGAAAGAGTTTGTGTTTTACAATCATGATGTGTCAGAATTTATTCATGTTCCTGGTGAGTTAGATTATATTCTCCATTTTGCATCGCCAGCCAGTCCAATAGATTATCTTAAAATACCTATTCAAACATTGAAAGTTGGATCCTTGGGAACGCACAATTGTTTGGGTTTAGCCTTGGCGAAAAATGCCCGTATTCTGGTTGCAAGTACAAGTGAAGTTTATGGTGATCCTTTGGTGCATCCACAAACAGAAGCATATTGGGGTAATGTAAATCCTGTGGGCCCAAGAGGTGTATATGATGAAGCGAAGCGTTTTCAGGAAGCGATTACGATGGCGTATCACAATTTTCATCAGGTTGAAACAAGAATTATTCGCATTTTTAATACTTATGGTCCTCGCATGAGATTAAATGATGGCAGAGCATTACCTGCATTTATTGGCCAGGCTTTAAGAGGGGAAGATTTGACTGTATTTGGAGATGGAAGTCAAACAAGAAGCTTTTGTTATGTAGATGATTTGGTGGAAGGAATATACAGATTGCTCATGAGCGATTACGCGTTACCGGTAAATATTGGAAATCCAGATGAAATTTCTTTGAAGGATTTTGCAGAAGAAATCTTAAAACTAACAGGAGCCAATCAGAAGATAGTATACAAGCCATTGCCAGAGGATGATCCAAAGCAACGGAAGCCAGATATTACAAAAGCGAAAGACCTGTTGGGATGGGAGCCAAAGGTTAACCGCGCAGAAGGATTGAAAATTACTTATGATTATTTTAAAGGGTTATCAACAGAAGATTTGAATAAGCAACCATTGGAATTTATTAGCAGAAAATATTGATGTAAAAAATGAGCATGATGTATCAAGATTTATTAGACAAAAAAAAATCTCTAGCTGTGATAGGGTTAGGTTATGTAGGTCTTCCTATTGCTCTTGAATTTGCAAAAAAAATCAAAGTTATCGGTTTTGATATTAATGCGGAAAGAGTAGAAATGATGCGCAACAGAATAGATCCGAGTCAGGAACTGGAGTCAAGTGCTTTTGAAAATTGCGACATTAGTTTTACAAATGATTTATCCGTTTTAAAGTCTGCAAATTTCTTTATCGTTGCTGTCCCTACGCCTGTTGATGATCATAATGTTCCCGATTTAATTCCTGTGCAAAGAGCAAGTGAAACAATTGGAAAAGTAATCAAGCAAGGTGATTATGTAGTTTTTGAAAGTACCGTTTATCCAGGATGTACGGAAGAAGATTGTGTTCCCATTATAGAAAAAATATCAGGATTAAAAATGATAACAGATTATAAAATCGGTTATTCACCAGAGCGAATTAATCCAGGAGATAAACTACATACGATAAGCACAATTATTAAAGTGGTGAGTGGATGTTGTGAGGAAAGTTTAGAAACCATTGCGAAAGTATATGAACTTGTTGTAAAAGCAGGAGTTCACAAAGCATCGTCTATAAAAGTTGCAGAAGCCGCAAAAATTATTGAAAATACCCAACGCGATTTAAATATTGCTTTGATGAATGAGCTTTCTATCATCTTCGATAAAATGAATATTAACACGTATGAAGTGTTGGAGGCTGCTGGTACAAAATGGAATTTTTTAAAATTTCAACCTGGATTGGTGGGCGGACATTGCATCGGAGTTGATCCTTATTATTTAACCCATAAGTCTAAAAAATTAGGTTACGATAGTCAGGTTATTTTGGCAGGAAGAGTGATTAATGATGGAATGGCTGGATATGTAGCCAAAAAGGTTTTGCAATATATTATACATAACAACGGTGATGTTAAAAAAAGCAAAGTATTGGTAATGGGTGCTACTTTTAAAGAAAATGTAAGCGATATCAGAAACAGTAAAGTAGCAGATGTAGTTAAAGAATTAAAATCTTTTTCCTTAAATGTTCATGTATCAGATCCAAATGCAGATAGCAAGGAGTTAATGCACGAGTATGGATTTGAGTTGACAACCCAGATTGCTGATGATTATGATGCTGTGATTGTCACTGTTCCACATGATGAGTATAAAAATCTGGATGATGCTTATTTTGTTTCTATAACCAAAGAAAAAGCCATAATTGCAGATTTAAAAGGAACTTATCGCAGAAAGATTAAAAGCAGAATTTATTGGAGTTTATAATACCTTATTTTTCACCAATACTATTTAATGTCTGATCATATTTTTCATAAAATAAATTTAGCTGACTATAACTTTTTAGTTACCGGAGGTGCAGGATTTATAGGGAGTCATATTGCCGAATATTTATTAAAAAATGGTGCTAGGAAAGTGAGGGTTTTAGATAATATGGTAAATGGATTCGAAAAGAATTTAGCGGTGCTCAGCGCCTATGATTCATTCGAATTTATGGAAGGTGATATCAGAAATCTGGAAACTTGCATGAAAGCAACCGAGGGAATTGATTATGTAAGTCACCAGGCTGCACTAGGTTCTGTGCCAAGGTCCATTAAAGAGCCAGTTTATTTCAACGAAGTAAACGTAGGCGGTTTTGTAAATATGTTGCATGCCGCAATCGAAAATAAAGTCAAGTCCTTCGTATATGCATCATCGTCATCTGTATATGGTGACGAGCCAACACTCCCTAAAATAGAGAGCAGAATTGGGAATTGCTTGTCTCCTTACGCAGCAACAAAAAAAACAAATGAATTATATGCCCAGGTTTTTGCAGATGTTTATGGCATCAAGTTAATGGGCTTCAGGTATTTTAATATTTTTGGTCCAAGACAAGATCCTGATGGACCTTACGCGGCTGTTATTCCTTTGTTTGTAAAAGGAATTATGAAAAATACACCTGTTTATATTAATGGAGATGGCGAACAAACAAGAGATTTTACCTACGTTGACAATGCCGTTCAAATAAATATCAAAGGAATGCTTTCTGAAAATAAGGATGCATTTAATAAAGTGTATAATGTTGCCATTGGAGAATTTTATTCAGTAAATCAATTGTATGATTCTTGTGCGTTGCAATTAAATAGTGATTGGAAACCTGTTTATCGTGAACCACGTGCTGGAGATATTAGAAATTCACTGGCCGATATTTCTTTGGCTAAAACATTGTTGGATTATGAGCCTGTGAAAAAATTCGAACAAGGATTAATTGAAACGGTTGATTTTTTTAAAGAAGTTTATTCATAAAATTTAGTTATGCCATTTATTAAAACAGATTTCCCGGGGTTATTAATTTTTGAACCTAAAGTTTTTGAAGATAGTCGCGGTTATTTTTTTGAAAGCTATAATCAAAATACTTGTTTGCAATCTGGAGTGGAAACAAAATTTGTTCAGGATAATCAAGCGAAATCAGTATATGGCGTTGTAAGAGGCATGCATTATCAATTGAATCCTTCAGCTCAAACGAAATTTATAAGAGCATTAAGTGGAACCATTTTAGATGTGGTTTTAGATATCAGAAAGGGTTCGCCAACTTATGGGCAACATTTTTCTATTGAACTTTCTGGTGAAAATAAACGACAATTGTATATCCCACATGGTTTTGCACATGGGTATGCTGTATTAAGCGAAACGGCTGAAGTGTTTTATAAATGTGATTCCTTCTACGATAAAGATTTAGAAGGCGGTGTTCAATTTTACGATCCGGCATTGAATATCGATTGGATGATTCCTGCTGACAAACAAATCATTTCAGATAAAGATAAATTACATCCAACATTTGAGCATTGCGTCAATAATTTCATTTTCACTCAATCTTGAAACTATGAAAAATCATAAAAAAATATTAGTTACAGGAGCAAATGGTCAGTTGGGTAATGAATGTCGAAAATTAGCAGAAAAAATTACTGATGCAACATTTGTATTTACTGATGTAAATGAACTTTCTATTACTGATGAGCAAGCTATAGAAAATATTTTTTCAAAAAACAATTTTGATTATTGTATCAATGCCGCTGCTTATACAGCAGTAGATGCAGCAGAAAAAGATGATGCAACTGCGCTTGCGATAAATGCAACGGCTGTTGGTTGTCTTGCCGCCGCTTGTAAAAAACACCATTGTCGGTTGATACACATTTCAACTGATTATGTTTTTGACGGTGAAAATGCAAATGGATATAATGAAGAAGATCAAACGGGTCCAATTAATGTGTATGGCAAAACAAAACTTGAAGGGGAAAAATTAGCCATGGAGTTAGACGCTAAATCAATTGTGATTCGTACTTCATGGGTTTATAGCTACTATGGAAAGAATTTTGTAAAGACTATGATGAAGTTGATGCAAGAAAGACCAGAGATTAGCATAGTTGATGACCAGATAGGGAAACCTACTTACGCTGCAGATTTAGCCGCCGCAATTTTTAAAATAATTTTTGATTATGAAACTCCACAGCCTGGCATGTACCATTTTGCCAATGAAGGCGTTATTTCTTGGTTTGATTTTGCAAATGCTATAAATGAAATTGGCGGATACCATTGTAAATTACATCCAATCCCATCAAGCGCTTATCCTGTTCCTGCCAAACGACCTCATTATTCTATATTAAATACTAGCAAAATAAAAGATACTTTTTCAGTTAATATTCCACAATGGAAATATAGTTTACAACAATGCATGTCGTTGTTGAAAGAACTATAACATTCCTCTAAAATTTCTTCATGAGTTTATTTACAACGCCAAGTCGTATTATCGTCACCTGCAGTAATCGATTGTCTCTTTATTTACAACAGGAAGTTGTAGCACTCGGTTTTACTCCAGTGAGGGTTTTTAAAACGGGAGTGGAACTACTTGGTAGCATGAATGATTGTATCAAGCTTAATATCAACCTCAGGACTGCGAGTCAGGTGTTGTTTTCTATAAAAGAATTTACGGCATACAATGCTGATGATTTATATAAAGAGTTGGTGAATATTGAATGGGAAAAAATAATACCAGCGAATGAATATTTTTCTATAAGCAGTAATGTAAGTAATGAAACCATTACCAATAATTTATTTGCCAATGTGAAAGTGAAGGATGCGATTGCAGATAGGTTCAGAGAGAAAACAGGTCAACGCCCAGATTCAGGACCAGAGCTTAATGCAGTAGTTATACATTTATATTGGAAGGAAAGCATAGCAGAAATATTTTTTGATACGAGTGGCGAAACTTTGTCAAAACATGGGTATAGAAAAATACCAGGTAAAGCGCCTATGCTGGAGTCCTTAGCAGCAGCTAATTTATTGGCTTTAAAGTGGGATCGGAAATCTGCCTTTATCAATCCTATGTGTGGTTCGGGAACAATTGCAATAGAAGCGGCATTGTTGGCAACGAATCGAATGCCTGGATTGTATAGAAACAATTATTCGTTTATGCATTTGTGTGAGTATGATGATGCTGTTTATTATCAATTGTATAAAGAAATGGAATCTAAAGTCATTACTCAACTTGGTATAAAAATAATCGTGTCTGATATTAGTGAAGATGCTGTAAATATTTCTAAAGTAAATGCTGGTATTGCTGGTGTTGAAGACCTGATTACTTTTGAAGTATGCGATTTTGCAGATACTACAATACCTGAAGATAATCCTGGTGTGATTTATTTTAATCCAGAGTACGGAGATCGTTTGGGCGATGAAATTGAATTACAGGAAACCTACGGAAGAATGGGAGATTTTCTAAAACAAAAATGTAAAGGTTATTGGGGATATATTTTCACCGGTAATTTAGAACTTGCAAAAAAAATCGGATTAAAGCCTAAAAGAAGAATAGAGTTTTATACTGGAAAAATTGATTGCCGATTATTTGAGTATGAATTGTATGCGGGGAGTAGGGAGGTGAAGGATTAGTTGATTGGTTGGTTTGTTGATTAGGGGGATTTGTTGATAAGATGATTTTGTAGTCAATTTTTTTCAGGATGAGACATTAAACAAACTAGCCCACGGTTTAAACCGTGGGCTAGTTTGTTTATAAAAATTTTAAACAATTTTACATACCCATCTTCGCCTTCAAATTAGCATCAATGGCATCTAAGAATTCTTCTGTGCATAAATAATGTTTTTTATGAGAAACTTTATTGCCGATTATTTGAGTATGAATTGTAT
>CALQJK010000039.1:0-11243 GCA_943330875.1 Chitinophaga pinensis | reverse complement strand
TCCTAAAGAATTGTCGAAAATTCCTTTCAGGTAATCAAACTCTTTCTTAATAAGGGTTTGTTCGGAAGTGAAACTTGCCATTCCCATAAAACCCATCACATTTATAAATTCAAGTTCAGGTAATTTGGTTAAGATTGTTTTCAATTCCGTTTCATCCAATCCGAATTTTGTTTCTTCTTGTGCAATATGAATTTGAAGCAAACAATTTATTTTCTTATTTAATTTTTGCCCTTGCTTATTAATTTCGACTAATAATTTTTCGCTGTCAACGCCATGGATAAGATAAACGAAAGGAGCGATGTATTTTACTTTGTTTGTTTGGAGATGGCCTATAAAATGCCAGCGGATATCTTTCGGTAAATTTTCTGATTTCTCAACAAGTTCCTGTACATAATTTTCGCCGAAATCTTTTATGCCGGATTTATAAGCTTCTACAATAGCTTCATGAGGTTTTGTTTTTGAAACGGCCACTAATGTTGTATTGGATTGAGCCAATGCTTCCTTTATATTTTTATATTGGTCTTCTAAAAATGCCATTCTATAAAATTATAAAAAAAAGTCCATGGTGTTACTACACCATGGACTAAAAATGACTTCAATAACAACTATTTTAATATACTTCTGCTAATTACGATTCTTTGAACTTCACTTGTTCCTTCATAGATCTGAGTGATTTTTGCATCTCGCATTAATCTTTCCACATGGTATTCTTTTACAAATCCGTATCCGCCATGTATTTGAACCGCTTCAGTTGCCGTCCACATCGCTGTTTCGCTGCTGAATACTTTTGCCATAGAGCTGCTTGTTGCATAGTCTATTTGGTTGTCCTTTTCCCATGCTGCTTTCAAGCAAAGCAATCTAGATGATTCTATTCGTGTAGCCATATCTGCCAGTTTGAATTGAATGATTTGATGATTCATGATTTCTGTTCCAAATGCTTTTCTTTGTTTACTGTAAGCGAGTGATAATTCATATGCACCACTTGCTATGCCTAATGCCTGAGAGGCGATACCGATTCTTCCTCCAGCTAATGTTTTCATGGCAAATTTGAAGCCAAATCCATCTTCACCAATTCTATTTTCTTTCGGAACTTTTACATCATTGAATAAAATAGAATGGGTATCACTTCCTCTAATGCCTAATTTATTTTCTTTAGCACCAACAACAACACCCGGCCAATTTTTTTCTACAATAAATACATTGATGCCTTTACTTCCTTTGCTTACATCTGTTTGCGCAATGACAATATACACACTAGCACTGTTACCGTTAGTAATCCAGTTCTTTGTGCCGTTCAATAAATAAAAATCTCCTTTGTCTTCTGCGGTTGTTTGTTGTGAAGTCGCATCGCTACCGGCTTCTGGCTCGCTCAATAAAAATGCGCCGATATATAATTCGCCATCTTTTTTCCCTTGTGCTAATGGCGTCAGATATTTTTGCTTTTGTGCTTCATTGGCATATTCCTGTAAGCCATAACAAACCAAACTGTTGTTTACACTCATACATACACTAACACTTGCATCAACTTTGCTTATTTCTTCCATTGCCAAAACATAGCTAATCGTATCCATGCCACTTCCGCCATATTCCGGCTTTACCATCATGCCCATGAATCCAAGATCGGCAAGTTTTTCAATTTGTTCTTTTGGGAATTTTTGAAGTTCATCACGTTCAATGACGCCAGGCAAACATTCGTTTTGCGCAAAATCACGAGCAGCTTTTTGAATCATCAGGTGCTCTTCGGAAAGTTGGAAATGCATAAGCTGTTTTTATTTGTCACAAAAGTAAGGGTTGTTCATATAGATTGAATATATAGATGTCAACAATTATACCCCAATCCTTTGAAGTTTAATTATCTTTACTTTATATCGGTTTTGTCGATTGTTTTCTCCTATTAATCAACGATTCAATAAATAATTTTGAATACTGCTCGTCAAAATTTTAAAATTCAGAAATACATTGCTGGTATTTCCATTGTGCTCTTTTTTGTAAAGCTAGCTGCATGGTATATTACGCATTCTGTAGCTATTCTCACAGATGCGCTGGAGAGTATTGTGAATGTCGTTGCTGGATTAATAGGGTTATATAGTTTGTATGTTTCAGGCAAGCCCAAGGATTCTGATCATCCCTATGGTCATGGGAAGGTAGAGTTCATTTCTGCGGCTATTGAAGGACTGTTAATTGGGATTGCCGGTGTTTTGGTTATAAAAGAAGCTGTTTTAAATTTATATCATCCACATGAAATTCATCTTATAGATTATGGTATTTATCTGGTTGTATTCACAGCAGTTGTAAATTATATTGCTGGAAGTGTTTGTATAAAACAAGGAAAAAAGAATAATTCTCTTGCTTTAATTGCGAGTGGCAAGCATCTTATTGCAGATACCTATACTACATTAGGTATTGCGTTGGGGCTAGTCCTTCTTTTTTTTAGCCACATCGTTTGGATAGATAGTGTTGTGGCAATTGTTTTCGCGTTTATGATTTTATATACTGGGTATAAAATTGTAAGGTCATCTGTAGCAGGTATCATGGATGAAGCCGATGAGGAGTTGATTGAAAAACTGGTGATTGTATTAAATGAGCATAGAAAAGAGAATTGGGTTGATTTACACAATCTTCGTATCATAAAATATGGCGCCAAAATTCATTTGGATTGTCATCTTACTGTGCCTTGGTTTTTAAATGTACACGAAGCTCATAAAGAAATTGATGCCTTGTCTGCATTGGTAAGTACACACTTCGGAAATGCTGTGGAGCTCTTTGTCCATTCCGATGGCTGTCTTGATTTTTCCTGTGCTATTTGTGATAAGAAAGATTGCAAAGAAAGACAGCATCCATTTGAACGTAAAATTGAATGGTCAATCGAGAATATTTCCACAGATAAAAAACACCAATTAAGCACTAAATAGTCTGGCTACACCAAATGCAGCTCCAGCGGCTAAAGCTCCAATTATCATTACTCTTAATGCTCCTATCCATGGATTTATTCCAGTGATTTTGCTTTTAAAGAATCCAAAAATGAATAAACACAATAAGGTTGCCACTATAGAGTATTGAAGGGCTTCTGTTGTAGTATCAATAAAAAAATAAGGACTTAAAGGGATGATGCCTCCAGCAATGTAAGAGAGGCCAATATTTAAGGCGCTTTTTGTAGCACGTTTAGGATTTGGTTTTTCTAGTCCCAATTCATATTTCATCATGAATTCAACCCATCTGTCTTTGTCCTGAGAAATTTCTGCTGTTGCTTTGTCTTGTATTTCTTTGCTCAATCCAATGTTGGCAAAAAACTCTTTCGTTTCTTCAATTTCTTTATGGCGTAAATTTTCTACTTCGTCGTATTCTCTTTTGACTTCACTCGAATAATGGTCTTGTTCTGTTTTTCCTGCCAGATAGCCTCCAAGGCCCATCGCGATACTTCCCGCAGCAATTTCTGCAATGCCTGCTATTAAAATGATATTGCTGTGGTCTACTGCACCACTAAGTCCTGCAGCTAATGCAAACGGTACAGTAAGTCCGTCACTCATTCCAATTACAATGTCTCTTAAAAGTTCAGAGCTTTGAAGGTGATTCTCTAAATGGTCGTGATGCAAGTGCGTGTCCATGTTTATTTATTTAAGGATTGCAAACTTTTTCCAATGATAGCAACGGCTTCTCTTATTTCTGTTTCATTGATTAACAGTGGAGGTGCGAATCTGATTTTATCTCCGTGGGTTGGTTTTGCGAGTAATCCATTTTCTTTTAATTCAAGACACAAGTCCCAGGCAGCTTCTTTATTTTCATGTTCAATGATGATAGCATTAAGTAACCCACGTCCACGAATACACGAAATGAAAGGGGAGTTTAATTTTTGTAATTCTTCTCTTAAAAGTTGGCCCATTTTTTCGGCATTCTCAGCCATTTTTTCCTCTTTTAATACTTGTAATGCGGTCATGGCTACCTTGCATGCTAATGGGTTGCCACCATAAGTACTTCCATGTTCTCCAGGTTTAATAGTCAGCATGATTTCGTCATTCGCTAATACCGCACTAATTGGTAAAGTGCCGCCACTTAAAGCTTTTCCCAGAATAAGGATATCAGGTTTCACTTCTTCATGATCACAGGCCAGCATTCGTCCTGTTCGTGCCAGGCCGGTTTGGATTTCATCCGCAATCATCAAGACATTATATTTCGTACATAGATTTCTGATACCGGAAATATAGCCTTCATCAGGAACGACAACACCTGCTTCTCCTTGGATGGGTTCAAACATGAATGCTGCAATAGTAGTATCCTGAAATGCTTTTTCCAATGCCAACAAATCATTGTAGGGTACAATTTCAAATCCGGGCATAAACGGTCCGAAATCTTTATAGCTGCTGGGATCAGTAGATGAAGAAATAGCAGCCATCGTTCTTCCCCAGAAATTTCCTTCTGCAAAAAGAATTTTAGCTTTATTTTTTTCAATTCCCTTTACAGCGTAGCCCCATCTTCTTGCCAATTTAATGGCAGTCTCACCGCCTTCAACGCCTGTGTTCATCGGCAATACTTTGTCGTAGCCAAAATACTCAGTGATATATTTTTCATATTCACCCAATAAATTATTGTGAAAGGCACGAGAGGTTAATGTTAGAATGGAAGCTTGTGATATTAAGGATTCAATTATTTTCGGATGGCAATGCCCCTGGTTTACTGCGGAGTAGCCACTCAGGAAATCGAAATATTTTTTATTGTCAATATCCCAAACATAAACACCCAACCCTTTTTTTAAAACTACAGGAAGTGGATGGTAATTGTGTGCGCCATATTTTTCTTCTAAGGAAAGATAATACTGAGAAGATTCGGAAACAATGCTATCGTGCATAAAAATTAATTAATTTAAATTTAAAAAGGAGAATTAATAAATAGGGAAATTTCCCCCGTATAGGCGAGGGGATAATATTACATTAACCTCGATGATTGAGTAAATCGAGATTGCTGAAAAGAAAAAGTGTTATGGTTGATGTTGTTTTGATAAGCAAATGTAAATACTTAAACCCATTTATGAAAGTAAGTTTCGGGTAAATTTATTTCGCGTTTCACATTATTTTCAAAAATTCCAAAAACAGTACTGCCACTTCCACTCATTGATGCATAAATCGCACCATTATGGTATAGATAATTCTTTAATTCGCTTATTGCTGGGTAGCTTTTGAAAACGGGCTCTTCAAAATCATTAGTGATGAATTCTTTCCAGTTGAGAATAGGCTCTTTGATAGCTTGAGCTAGTTCGATTGAAGGAACTTTCAATGTAAGTTCTTTAAAAGCCCAGGCGGTATTGATATGGATATTGGGGTTAACGATAAGGATGCTATATTCAGCAAGATTTAGGGATATTGGATGAAGTAATTCACCTCTTCCAGTGGCATAGGATGGTGTGTTGCAAATGAAAAAAGGACAATCGCTTCCTAAAGTCAACGCGTATTCGATAAGCTTGTTTGCAGATAAATTTAAATCGAATTTTTCATTTAATAGTTTAAGTGTAAATGCGCCATCAGCAGATCCTCCACCCAAACCTGCACCCATAGGAATGTTTTTATGTAAATGTAATTTGATGGGGGGCAAATAAGGATAATCTTTTTTTATTAATTGGTAAGCTTTAATACAAAGATTGTTTGTTGTTTCGCCATCAACAGTTAATCCTGAAGAAGAGAAGGTTATTTCATTTCCATCGTAAGGGGAAGAAATGATTTCAACGATGTCTTTTATGTTGATTGGATAAAAAATGGTTTGGAGGTCATGGTACCCGTCTGGTCTTTTGCCTGTGATTTGCAGACCGATATTTATTTTACCATTGGGAAAGTGAACCATGTAGAAATTTGGATATTAATAGTTGAAGTTGTGCAGGTATAATTTACTTCTTCGATTCTCTTCTTTTTAATTCGTCTCTTATTTCAATCGCCTTAATATAATCTTCGTGTTGTAATACATCATTTAGAAGATCGGTTAGTTCATTAGTGCTCAAAGTTTTCAGCTCATCTCTTTCCTGTTTTGATTCTGGAGTGGCAGAGCTTATTGCTAATGTTTTTGTCTGACTGCTTTCTGAATCAATCAGGTGTCCGGCTTTAACCAGAATATTTTCGTAAGTATAAATAGGACAACCAAATCTAACGGCCATGGCTAATGCATCTGATGTTCTGGAGTCTATTTCTACGGTATCATTTGAAGAGGTGCAAACTAGTTTCGAGAAAAAAACACCTTCTTGAAGATCGGTAATAATAACTTCGTTTAAGTCGATATTGAATGCCAGCATAAAATTTTTCATGAGGTCATGGGTCAACGGTCTTGAAAGATTCATCCTCTCCAAAGCAACAGCGATTGCCTGAGCTTCGGTCCCTCCAATTACGATAGGGATTCTTCTCAACCCATTTATCTCTCCAAGCACTACAGCATAAGAATGTGTTTGTGTAATACTGTGAGATAAGGCAACGATTTCTAATTCGATTTTTTTCATCAGTGAATAAAATATTTGACTTAACCGTACAAATATAAAAAAATAAGCCTTTCCATTGTTCAAGAAAGGCTTTTAATTATTATGAACTTAATCATTTCAAGAAATGTCTTTAAGTTTCTTTATTGCGGCAGTAATTTTAGGGACTACTTCAAAAGCATCACCCACTATGCCATAATCTGCAGCTTTAAAGAAAGGGGCTTCAGGATCTTTATTGATAACCACAATAGTTTTACTTCTGTTTACGCCCGCTAAATGCTGGATGGCACCGGAAATGCCAATAGCGATGTATAGATTTGGAGCTATCGCAAGCCCTGTTTGACCAACATGTTCGTGGTGCGGTCTCCAATGGATATCGGCAACTGGTCTGCTACATGCAGTGGCAGCCCCAAGTGCGGTAGCCAAATCTGTAACTAAACCCCAGTTTTCAGGGCCTTTTAATCCTCTTCCTCCACTTACTACGATGTCTGCTTCTCCAAGTGGGATTTCTCCTGTTATTTTATGACTTGCCGTCACTTCAATTTTAGAGGGAGGAACATTGGCAGCCATCGGTACAATTTCAGCAATTCCATCACTCTTAATAATGTTGAAGGAATTAGGATTGAGTGAAATGATTTTCTTGGCAGTTAATATAGATACCTGCGCAAAAGCTTTCCCACTGAAAACACTCTTTTTTATAACAAATCCATTGCTTGTTTCAGGAAGTGCAATGGCTCCTGACACAAGTCCTGCTTTCAACCGAACGCTTAGTCTTGGGGCGATGGCTTTAGCTGAAGTGTTGTTTGAAAAAATGATGACTGTTGCTCCGATAGTTTCAATCGCATCTTCGATAATTTTAGTATAAACCTGCGCATCAAAGTTTTTTATAGTGGCATCTTCAATGTAATGCACTTTTGTTATGCCATAACTTCCTAAGTTAGTTAAATCGTCTTGCGTTTTCCCTATTACGATTGCTTCTGCAGCAATGCCCATTGATATTGCTATTTGCGCACCATAACTGGCGGCTTCAAAGGAAGATTTTTTGATGATTCCTTCGGCTTGGTCTATGAAAATTAGTACACTCATTTGATTAGTTGATGTTTTGTAAATGAACTGTTTTTGATGTTGTATTAAATCCTATATTGATTTCGACTCTTCATGAAGTAACCTCACTAGTTCTTCTGGGTTGTCTGGCGAAATTAATTTTACCCCTGATTTTGCAGGAGGAAGATCAAAACTAACGATAGCCGTAAGGGGTTCGCATTCAATAGGCTCAAGTACTTTTAATGGTTTTGTTCTTGCTCCCATAATCCCTTTCATATTCGGTATTCTTTGTTCTGCCATTCCTTTTTGACAACTTATAATCAACGGCATAGAAACTTTGTTCGTTTCTTCGCCACCTTCTATTTCTCTTGTTACAATGGAGAAAGATCCTTCGGTGTCTAATTTTATAGCATGAGAAATAAACGGCAGATCCAATATTTCGGCAACCATTCCTCCAATCGAAGAGCCATTATAATCGATGGTTTCTTTTCCAGTAAGAATAAGATCATATGCGCCTTCCTTTGCCACTTGTGCAATTTGTGCTGCGACAAAAAAACTATCAGCAATTTCCGAATTAATTCTAATAGCTTCATCACCACCAAGGGCTAAAGCTTTTCTAATGATGGGCTCACTGTCGGCTGATCCAACATTAATGAGATGCAATACAATGGAAGGGTCTTTTTCTTTAAGCTCAATGGCTCTTACTAATGCATACCATTCGTCATAAGGATTGATAATCCATTGTACACCATCTGTAGCAAATTTCGTATTGTTCTCCGCGAAAGCTATTTTTGCAGTGGTATCGGGTGTTTTGCTGATGCAAATCAATATCTTCATAAAATTGATGGTTGGTTTATTTGTTGCTATTGCAAAAAAAATGCGTTTTATAGGCTGCAAATATACTCCCTTGAGACGTTTAAAAAAAGAATGAAATGAGTCGGATTGAAAAAATTATTGAAATGATAGCTGCCTCAGGGAAAGACAGCTTTTTGCAGCACGCATTGGCTTTAGAGTACATTAAGATTGGAAATAAAGAGGATGCCTTGAAGCAATTTATAGGGTTATTAACTGAAAATCCAACTTATGTGGGGTCTTATTATCACCTAGGAAAACTGTATGAGTCTTTGGGAAATGTTGAAAATGCAATTGTTACCTATGAACATGGTATGATAGAAGCGAAAAAATCTGGTGACCAGCATGCTTATAATGAATTGATGGGGGCGAAGGAGGAGTTGGAGTAATTAGTTGAATGGTTGGTTAGTTGAATGGTTCGGAGAATTGGTTTGAAGATGGTTGAATGATAGTTGAAAGATAGTTGAAAGGTTGATTCGTTTGTTTTAAATTTCGAATCTTTGCTCCCTTGCGAGCTTTGCGTGAAAAGATATTGGAAGATTGTATCAATGAGTCATTTGTAATCGTATATGCGTTAACGTATGGGAATAAAAAATAAAAGAAAGTATGAGTTTAATAACACAATTTAATGCTTACATAAATGAACAGCATCTCTTTGAAAAAAAGGATAAGCTTCTGCTGGCGGTAAGTGGCGGTGTGGATTCTGTCGTTCTCTGTGAGTTGTGTTCTCAAAGCGGTTATGATTTTGTTATTGCTCATTGCAATTTTCAATTAAGAGGAAAGGAAAGTAATGAGGATGAAATCTTTGTACAATCTTTGGCTCACAAATATAATGTTGATATAAAATCTACTCGGTTTGATACAGTAGATTATGCTAAAAAAAATAAACTTAATATTCAGATAGCTGCTCGTGAATTGCGCTATGATTTTTTTAATAAAATATTGGCTGAGGATAACAGCATAAAACATATTATTACCGCCCATCATGCCAATGATAATGCAGAAACAGTTTTGATGAATTTTCTAAAAGGCACTGGTATTAATGGTTTGCAAGGTATTTTGCCAAAAGATGCCGGTATCGGTGGAAAAGTGGTAAGGCCTTTATTGTTTGCCAAAAAAGACATGTTGATAGCATTAGCAAATGAGCAAAAGCTTCAATGGAGAGAAGATCAATCTAATGAAACTAATAAATACACGCGCAATTATTTTCGAAATGACTGGATGCCTTCGATTGAAAAAATAATACCTCAATTGGAAGATAATCTGTTGGAAAATATACAAAGGTTTAAGGAAGTCAATCTGTTGTACGAATCTGCTGTTGAAACAATATTGAAAAAACTGGTAGAGAAAAAAGGAAAAGAATTACATATCCCAGTTTTGAAATTACTTAAAACTCCGGCATTGTCAACTGTGTTGTATGAGTTATTGAAATCTTATTCTTTCTCTTCACAACAGATTCCAGAAGTGATAAAATTATTACAGGCCGAATCTGGGAAGTATATCTCCTCTGCAACGCATCGGCTTATTAAAAATAGACAATGGGTGATTTTATCTCCTTTGCAGGATAAACTTTCCAATCATTTTATTGTAGAGCAAAACGAGAAGGAGATTCATTTTGATGACATGAAAATCTCCATTCAACAATCGGAACCACCATTCAATATTAATAAGGATCAGTATTGTGCTCAAATTGATACCAGTGCGGTTTCGTTTCCATTAATCTTACGGAAATGGAAACAAGGGGATTATTTTTATCCGTTGGGCATGGATAAAAAGAAAAAGCTAAGTCGGTTTTTTATTGACAATAAATTGTCCCTTCTAGACAAGGAAAATTGCTGGGTATTGGAATCAGATAAAAAAATAATCTGGGTAGTAGGACAAAGAATGGATAATCGTTGTAAAATAAATTCTTCCACTAAACTTGCCATTGTGTTCACCTTATCCTCTTCCAAATAAACTTGGATGTTTAAGCTCTTCAACAATTCCATTTAGCATTTCCGGGTTATCTACAGCGATAAGAACAAGGGTCAAAACTAAACCGTAAACAGCTCCCCATAAATGTGCATCGTGGTTGATATTATCTTGTCCGCGGTTTCCCATGTAAATACAATAAGCAATAAATAATACCGCATAAACTGCAGCAGAAATCTTTATGGCGCCATATAAATAAATTGAACTCCAAGGGCTGAATAGAATTGTAGCAAAAACCACTGCTGATACTGCTCCAGATGCACCGAGGGATTTGTATCCGTAACTGTCTTTGTATTTAAAATAGCATGACAGATCAGAAATAATTATGGAGCTAAAGTATAAGCCCAGATAAGCAATTGTGCCACCAAGAGCATATCCTTTTAAAATTAATTCCAGGTTCCTTCCGAAAAAATAAAGGGTGAACATGTTGAAGAAAAGATGGGCCATATCGGCATGTAAAAATCCGGAGGTTACAAAGCGATAATACTCCTTATTTCTTTTTACATAATACGGCCACATGATGGTTTTGTTCATCAGAGATTTATCGCCGGAGCTGATGAAAAAAAAGATCACATTAGTTGCAATCAGCAGAATGGTTATTGGAGTGGAGGAGTAGTTCATTTGTTATTTTGTTATATTACTTTTTATGGAGCGCTATTTTGTTTTCAATAGATTAGTATTTACACAATCAAATTATTGTCACAAAGGTTTTTGCCACGAAGGCGCTAAGTCGCAAAGATTCACAAAGGTTTTTTGCCACGAAGATTCGAAATTCAAAACTAATCAACCAATATCTTTTCAGGCAAAGCTCGCAAGGGAGCAAAGATTCGAAATCTAAAACGAACTAATCAACCATTCAACTATAATTCAACCTTTCAACCATCTTTCAACTATCTTTCAACTGTCTTTCAACCATCTTTCAACCATC
>CALQJK010000038.1:0-11258 GCA_943330875.1 Chitinophaga pinensis | reverse complement strand
GGAAATTATTCAGCTTTAGATCTTTTGCCAAAAAATGCTTCACCTGTTCGTTTGAAAAACAGGTGTCAATTAACTGGACGTTCAAGAGGGTACTTACGTCATTTCGGAATGAGTCGTTTGATGTTCCGTGACATGGCTCTTGCAGGAAAAATTCCAGGAGTAAAAAAAGCAAGCTGGTAATATTTCACCATCCGAATAAAATCGGTAGTGATTTTCAGATGCGGGATATCGCATTGTAATAAATTTTTAAATCAATTAACAGAAATAACAATGGTAACTGATCCAATTGCAGATTATTTAACAAGAATTCGTAACGCACAAATGGCTAATCATCGTATTGTAGAAATACCTGCTAGCAACTTGAAAAAGCGCATCACTGAAATCTTGTATGATAAAGGATATATTCTTAAATATAAGTTCGAAGAAGATAGCAAACAAGGTTTAATCAAAATAGCTTTGAAATATGATGCAACAACTAAGTTGCCTGTTATTCAAAAATTAGAGAGAATCAGTCGCCCAGGTCTTCGTTCTTATGCTAAACCTGATGAGTTCAAGCGCGTACGTAACGGATTAGGGATAGCTATCGTTTCTACTTCTAAAGGAGTAATGACTGATAAAGAAGCTAAAGCTCAAAATGTAGGCGGAGAAGTTTTGTGTAGCATATTCTAAAAATAAAATTGCCTTAAGCCCACTATACAAGGCTGACCGCATATCATTTTTATATTTTTTAAACTAACAAATTAATACAATGAGTCGTATAGGAAAAAAACCAGTAGATATTCCAGCAGGAGTTACGGTTACGGTGAGTAAAGACAATGTCATTACTGTTAAAGGACCAAAAGGTGAATTAAAAGAAGCTATTGATAGAGATATCAAAGTTGAAATGAAAGATAGTACTGTTGAATTCTCACGTCCAACAGATCAGATACGTCATCGCGCTATGCATGGTTTGTATCGTTCTTTAATGAGCAACATGGTTAAAGGTGTAACAGAAGGTTTTAAAAAAGAATTAGAGTTAGTAGGGGTAGGTTACAAAGCCGCTAATCAAGGAAATATTCTTGATCTAGCTCTTGGTTATTCTCATAACATTTTGTTTGAAATACCTAAGGAATTGAAAATTGTAACAGCACAGGAAAAAGGTAAAAATCCAACAATTACTTTAGAAAGTATTGATAAGCAATTATTAGGTCAGGTATGTGCAAAGATTCGCAGCTTACGTAAGCCAGAACCATACAAAGGTAAAGGGGTTAAATTCGTTGGTGAAGTATTGAGAAGAAAAGCAGGTAAATCAGCGGGTAAATAATTGCAGATTTGGGAATGTATAATTTCAATCATCCAAATCAAACTATTTTCAAATCCATTTCCGGCAGTATCGGAAATAATAAATAAAAAAAAATGAACAATAAATCAAGCGCAAGACAAAAAATCAGATACCGCATTCGTAAGAAAGTTAGCGGTACTGCAGCTACACCTCGTCTTTCTGTATTTAGAAGTAACACTGAAATCTACGCACAATTAATTGATGATAACAGCGGAGCAACTATTGCATCTGCTTCATCAAAACAAAAAGACATCACTGCACAAAAAGCGCCAAAGATTACCAAGAGCAAAATGGTAGGAGAAGCTATTGCGAAAAAAGCAGTTGAACTTGGTGTGAAAAAAGTAGTGTTTGATCGTAGCGGTTATGTATATCACGGTCGTGTTAAAGCAGTTGCTGAAGGTGCACGTGAAGGCGGATTAGATTTCTAAAATAAACGAAGAATAGAAATAGAAGAATAGAAATATTTATAGATTAATATCAACAATTAAATAGAATAAATGTCAAACGTAATTGTAAATAAAATGAAAGCCGGCGATCTCGAATTGAAAGAGAAAGTTGTTGCGATTAACCGTGTAGTAAAGACAACCAAAGGTGGCCGCGCATTTAGTTTCTCTGCATTAGTTGTAGTTGGAAACGAAGCTGGTGTTGTTGGTCATGGTCTTGGTAAGGCTAAAGAAGTTCAGGAAGCTATTACTAAAGGGATAGAAGATGCTAAGAAGAACTTAATTAAAGTTCCTGTTATGCATGGTACTATTCCACACGAACAATTAAGCAAAGAAGGTGCTGCAAAAGTTTTGATAAAGCCTGCGGCTCATGGTACGGGTGTTATCGCCGGAGGTAGCATGCGTGCGGTATTGGAGTTCGCTGGTATCACAGATGTATTAGCAAAGAATTTAGGTTCTGCTAATCCCCATAACGTGGTAAAGGCAACTTTTAAAGCTTTGGCTAGTTTACGTGAGCCTATCAGTGTTGCGAAGTCAAGAAACGTGTCATTGAAAAAAGTATTTAACGGGTAATACACCTGGATATATTCCTTTAATACAAGAATTACTATAAGAATAAATAGCTAACAAAGCTTATGAAAAAGATAAAAGTAACACAAGTTAAAAGTGTAATTGACAGATCAGAGCGTCAAAAAAGAACAATGATAGCATTGGGTTTGAAAAAATTAAATGCATCTGTTGAAGTAGTAGCTACTCCTCAAATATTGGGAATGGTTACTAAAGTGAATCATTTAGTGAAAGTGGTAGAACTTTAATTAAACATCACTTCGATTAGGCAGTTAGATCTTTTGAAATTCATTCACTCTCATTTGACCTAATCAACTTTTCAACCAATTAACTAATACACTAATCAAAAAGCGAGGGGCGATTCCCCGTAAGTATAAAATCAAAAAAATATGAAATTACATTCTTTAAAACCAGCGAAAGGCTCTACTCATAAAGAGAAGCGTATCGGTCGTGGTGAAGCAAGTGGAAAAGGTGGAACATCTACAAAAGGTAACAAAGGTGGACAAAGTCGTGCCGGTTACAAAAGTAAGAAAGGACATGAAGGTGGACAGATGCCCATTCAACGTCGTATTCCTAAGCGTGGATTTACAAACATCAACAGAATTGAGTTTAAGATTATTAACGTAGGAAAAATTGATCATTATGCTGAGAAATATGGTATTACTGAATTCAGTTTGCCAAATCTTTATGCTAATGGGTTGATTGCTCAAAATGATATCGTAAAGATTTTAGGTAATGGCGAAATAACAGGAAAGTATACTTTCAAAGTTAATGCAGTAAGTGAAAAAGCAAAATCACTTATTGAAGCAGCAGGCGGAAGTATAGAAATAGTAAAATAGTTTGCCAAAATTTGTATGATACACTTTAAATGTGTATTTTACATATTCTAAAAAATAAACTGATAAAATTCCGTGAAGAAATTTATAACTACACTAAAAAATATTTGGAGCATTGATGAATTACGTAATAAAATTACGTTTACTTTATTATTGCTTTTCATTTACAGACTAGGTTCCTTTATTGTATTGCCAGGGATTGACCCAAATAAATTAGCCAATCTTAGTGACAGCGCAAGTAGCGGGGTACTTGGTCTTTTAGATGCATTTGTAGGAGGTGCTTTTTCTAAAGCATCAATTTTTGCATTAGGAATCATGCCTTATATATCAGCTTCGATTTTTATGCAGCTAATGACCATCTTAGTTCCTCAAATGGCTAAGGTGCAAAAGGAAGGTGAAAGTGGAAGAAAAAAAATCAACCAGTGGACAAGATACCTTACTATTATTGTTACTGCTTTTCAAGCGGCAGCTTATATTGGTTACTTAAAAAGCCCTTCTAATGCAGGAGCACTAATTCCAGCGTACAGTAGCTTTTTCTGGATTTCTACAGTTATTATTTTAACAGTTGGCACCTTATTTGTAATGTGGCTTGGTGAAAAAATTACTGATAAAGGATTAGGAAATGGAACATCTCTTATTATTATGATAGGTATTCTTGCACGCTTTCCACAAGCTTTCGGTCAGGAATGGTCTGCAAGATTCGCCTTAAGAGGAGCGGGTGGTTTATTATTAATGCTAGTTGAAATATTATTCCTCATTGGAATTGTAATGGGACTGATTATGTTAGTTCAAGGCACAAGAAAAGTTGGAGTAGAATATGCAAAAGCTATTGTAGGCAAATCACAAATGGGTGGAGCAAGAAACTTTTTACCATTAAAAGTTAATTCAGCTGGTGTAATGCCAATCATTTTTGCACAAGCAATATTATTTTTACCAACAGTATTTTCTGGATTTACAGGAGATGGCTGGGCTAAATACTTTACAGATCATACCAATATCGTATACATGATTGTGTACTCTATTTGTGTAATTGCTTTCACTTTTCTTTATACTGCTTTGATTTTTAATCCTAAACAAATGGCAGATGAATTAAAACGTAATAACGGTTTTATACCTGGGGTAAAACCTGGTCAGGATACTGCAGATTATATAGGAACAATAATGGATAGAATTACTTTACCAGGAGCTGTATTGCTAGCTTTGGTAGGTATTTTTCCGGGTATTTTTGAATTAATTTTTGGAATGTCTCAAAGCTTTTCAACTTTCTTTGGAGGCACATCACTTTTAATTATGGTAGGCGTTATTTTAGATACACTACAACAAATTGAAACTCAATTGTTAATGCGTCAGTATGATGGATTAATGAACAGCGGAAGAATCCAGGGGAGACAAGCAGTTCCATCTGGTATGTAATTTTTAAAATAGAAAAATATTTAATAACCCCGGCGATCACATCGTTGGGGTTTCTTTTAATAATTAATTTATACATGATTATTTACAAAACAAAAGAAGAAATTGAAATCATGCGGGAGTCTTGTCTGCTTGTAGGAAAAGCTCACGCTGCCATTGCTGTAGATTTAAAGCCGGGCATGACTACTATGGAGGTGAATAATAAGGTAGAAGAGTTTATCCTTGATCATGGCGCTATACCTTCATTTAAAAACTATCATGGGTTCCCTGCCGCAACTTGTATTTCTATGAATGAAGCTGTAGTACATGGATTCCCTAGTGAGTATATGCTTAAAGACGGCGATATTATTTCATTGGATATTGGGGTTTATAAAAATGGATTTCATGGGGATAGCGCCTATACTTATGCAGTGGGCGAAATATCTGATGAGGTTAAACGACTTTTAAGAGTGACTAAGGAGTCGCTGTATTTAGGCATCGATAAAGCAAGACAAGGAAATCGTATCGGAGATATTGCAAATGCCATTCAGGAATATACAGAAAAGGTTCATGGATATGGCGTGGTTCGTGAATTGGTAGGCCACGGATTGGGAAGAGATCTTCATGAAGACCCACAGGTTCCCAATTATGGGAAAAAAGGCTCCGGTCCTAAACTGAAAGAAGGGATGGTTTTAGCAATTGAGCCCATGATAAATATGGGTGTTAAGGAAGTCGTTCACTTAAAGGACGGGTGGTCAGTTCTCACTAAGGATAGAAAACCCTCTGCTCATTTCGAACATGATGTTTGTATTACAAAAGGAGATGCAGATATTTTGACTTCATTTGAAGAAATCGAAATTGCAGAAAGAGCAAACTTAAATTTAACCTGGAGTTATTAATTAGTTAGTTGATTAGTTGATTATGAGTATCCAAAACCCCATAGTGGTGAAATCATTCTAAGAACAGAAGCAGTAATCCAAACCCCATAGGGGTGAAATTAGTCAAAGAGAACAGAAGCAGTAATCCAAAACCCCATAGGGGTGAAATTAGTCAAAGAGAACAGAAGCAGTAATCCAAACCCCATAGGGGTGAAATTAGTCTAAGAGAACAGAAGCAGTAATCCAAAACCCCATAGGGGTGAAATCATTCTAAGAACACAATAATAAAAACACTTCTAATGCAGAATAAAACACTTGTTGTAATTGGAGGTGGTGCGGCAGGTTTTTTTTGCGCAATCAATGCGGCAAGAATACATAAAGGGTTGCGAGTGCTATTAATAGAGAAATCCTCTAAGTTGCTTAGTAAGGTGAAAGTGAGTGGTGGTGGGCGTTGTAATGTTACTCATGCTTGCTATAGTATTGCCGATCTGATAAAATATTATCCAAGAGGAGGTAGCTTTTTAAAAAAAACTTTCCATCAGTTTTATACGGAAGACACGATTAAATGGTTTAGTGATAGAGAGGTGGAATTGAAAACAGAATCCGATGGAAGAATGTTTCCTGAATCCAATAGTTCTCAAACAATAATTGACTGTCTTTTAAATGAAGCCAGTAAATTTGGAGTTGAGATTCTAATGAATACTGAGGCTAAAATAATAGAAGCTATTTCATCATCTTCTTCAGAAAGTAATTTTAATATTACACTAAACAGCGGTAAAATTATTCAGGCTAATTATGTTTGTGTCGCTTGTGGAGGATTTCCAAAAGAAGCTCATTTTGATTGGTTGAAAAACCTGGGTCATAGTATTGAAACTCCAGTTCCATCTTTGTTTACATTTAATATGCCTAAAAATAGTATCACTGAATTAATGGGTATTTCTGTTCCTGATGTTTCCATAAAAATATCAGGAACAAAAATGGAACAATCTGGCCCAGTTTTAATTACTCACTGGGGGTTAAGTGGCCCTGCGATTCTAAAATTATCAGCTTGGGGAGCAAGAGACTTTTCTAAAACAAATTATGAGTTTATTGCCGCCGTAAATTGGCTGCCTGATTTTAATGAAAACACTTTACGTGAAGAGATGCAACAGTTAAGGTTTAAAATCGCAGCTCAAAAAATATGCAATAGGAATCCATTTGGGTTGCCCGGAAGATTGTGGGAGTATTTTTTAAAGGAGTGCGAGATTAATCAAGAAATCCGATGGTCAGATTTACCTGTAAAAAATCAAAATAAATTAGCGAAAGTATTGACAGGGCAAGCGTTTCAAATTAAAGGCAAAACAACTTTTAAAGAAGAATTTGTGACTGCAGGCGGAATTAATTTGTTAGAAATTGATGCCAATACTATGCAAAGTAAATTAGTAAAGGGACTTTTTTTTGCAGGAGAAATTATCGATGTGGATGGCGTTACAGGAGGATTTAATTTTCAAAATGCATGGACAACCGGTTTTATTGCTGCAAAGTCTTTAGGCATTGATTTGGTTGTGTAGTTTTAACCTAGGTTTTGCAGTTGGAATCGCGGTGAAAGGAGAAAAGGCAATAAAGACGAGTGGATGAGTCGATTTTTTGGTCGAAAACATAGTGAACTATGATAAGTTAACAAATTAAGCAAACGCTAGTCTTTGCAGCATTTTTTTTCTTATAATATATTTCAACTGTAAAATCTGGGGTTAATAATAAAATCTACAAATGAAGTATCTTTCCGAAATTAATAAATGAAAAAACTAGACAGATACATACTTTCTAAATACATCACTACTTTTTTGTTTTGTATTATACTATTTACGACAATTGTGGTAGTCGTTGATATGAGTGAAAAAACAGATGATTTTTCTAAGTCTGGATTATCTGCTAATCGTTTAATTACTGATTATTATTCTGGGTTTATTCCTCGTATCGACGCGATGCTGTTCCCTTTGTTTGTTTTTATTTCTGTGATTTTCTTTACTTCCAAAATGGCTGAAAGGTCTGAGGTTGTTGCGATATTGAGTAGTGGCGTTAGTTTTCGAAGGTATTTATTCCCATTCGTTTTAGGCGGCGTTATCTTATCTGTTACATTATGGCTGGGGTATCAGTTTGTTGTGCCAACGGCAAATAGAAAATGGGCGGATTTCGAGAAAAAGTATATAGATGTAAATTTTGCCGCAACGCCTGAAAACTCCAGTTACAAACAAAATATCTATTTCAGAATCGACCCGAATACTTATGCTGGCATAAAAGGGTATGATACTATTTCTAAATCTGGGTCTAATATTTCTGTGCAAAGGTTCCTCAACAATAAGATGGTTTACAATCTTCGTGCCACTAACTTTCATTGGGATACACTTATACAAAGATGGACATTGAATAATGTTGTAGAAAGAAAAATAAATGAAATTAATGAGGAGGTAACCATTTCCCAAAAGCTTGTAGTCAATTATAGTTTTAAACCTGTTGATTTACGAAAAGACAGTTATCTTAAAGATCAACTATCAACCAAAGATTTAAATGCATTTATTATCAAAGAAAGGATGCGAGGCTCTGAGATGCTGAGTACACTTGAAGTGGAAAGATATAATAGGGATGCTATTCCTATTTCAGTATTGATACTCACGATCATTGGTGCAGTATTAGCGTCTCGCAGAGTACGCGGTGGAAGTGGATTCCATTTGGCACTTGGAGTTGTCATCAGTGTGTTTTATATTCTGTTTAGTAGGTTTTCTATAGTATTTGCTACCAAGGGTAATTTTACTCCTTTACTGGCATCATGGACACCTAATATCATATTCGGTATTCTTGCTGTTTATCTGTATAAAAAGGCACCGAAGTAAAATTCTTAAACGTTGCAGTAAACTTTCACTTAAAACTTTTGTTTTAGAGTCTATGTCATCGTAATTTTAGCGGGCTTTTACAAAGTACTTTAAAAGACGAATGACACAAAATTTTCAATACATATTTTAATAATAAAATAAAATGGGCATCATTAAAGACAGGTTCAAAGAAAAAGCGGATAAAATGTCCGTAGAAATCAAAGATTTAATAAAAGAACACGGGAATAAAAAAATCGGAGAGGTTACACTCAGCCAGATTTACCAAGGAATGAGAGGAATTACAGGTCTTGTTACGGAGACTTCACTTCTTGATGCTCAAGACGGAATCAGATTCAGAGGATATTCCATTCCTGAATTGGCGAACCTCCTTCCAAAAGCTCCCGGTGGTTCGGAGCCTTTGCCGGAAGGATTGTTTTATTTGATGCTTGTTGGCGAATTACCTACAGAAGAAGATGTCCATCATCTTACCAGCGTTTGGCAGCGTCGTAGTCATGTGCCTAATCATGTATTTGCAACGATAGAGGCCTTGCCTGTAAGCACGCATCCTATGACTCAGTTTGTAGTTGGTATTATGGCGCTACAAACTGAAAGCCAGTTTTCAAAGTTGTATGCAAAAGGGATGAATAAAAAAGATTATTGGGAAGCCGTTTTTGACGACTCCATGGATTTGATTGCAAGACTGCCTCGTATCGCTGCGTATATATATAGACGTAAGTATAGAAATGGAGAACATATTCAGCCCAACGGTCTTTTAGATTGGTCTGGGAATTTCGCTCACATGATGGGGTACGAAAATGAAGAGTTTATGGAGCTGATGCGATTATATATGACCATCCATGCAGATCATGAGGGTGGCAATGTATCAGCGCATACTACACATTTAGTTGGGTCAGCATTGAGTGATCCATACTTGAGTTTTGCAGCAGGCATGAATGGACTTGCAGGGCCTTTGCATGGATTGGCAAATCAGGAAGTAATCAAATGGATTTTTGAATTAAGAGAACAAATAGGAAGCGATGCTCCTACAAAAGAGCAAATAGAAGAGTACGTAAAAAAGACATTAAGCGAAGGGAAAGTAGTTCCTGGATATGGTCATGCCGTTCTTCGTAAAACAGATCCACGCTTTACAGCTCAAATGGAGTTCGGGAAAAAACATATGGCTGACGATCCTTTAGTACAAACTGTTTGGAATATATACGAAGCTGTTCCGCCAATCTTGTCTTCAATGGGAAAAATTAAAAATCCATGGCCTAACGTTGACGCACATAGTGGAGCGTTGTTGGTTCATTATGGCATGGTGGAATATGAATTTTATACGGTTCTATTTGGCGTGTCTCGTGCTCTTGGAGTATTATCAAGTTTATGCTGGGACAGAGCCTTGGGCTTCGCTTTGGAAAGACCGAAATCTGTTACAACTGCATCTGTTAAAGAATGGTTGACGGGTAAGGGTGAAGTTTGGGGAGAGTAAATTTACTTGCTTGGGGGAGCCATTTTATTATCTGATTTTTGGGATTTGATATATTTTTTTAACTGAATCTTTAGATTATATAACAAAGCAAAACCAAAATCATCTTGTCTATATAATCTAAAACAAAAGGGCAGGGGAAGTAAAAGCGATGAGTTTTTTGTGTGTATTGCAGTGATTTGCAGTTTTATAAATAACATAGATTAAATTGAAAAAATGAAAATATGATTAAGGAATTTTTAAAATCTTTTATGCCTCAAATGGTATTGACTTTACAGGAATCCCCAGAGTCAAAAAAAATAATTTACGATTGGAAAAAAAATGGTTGCCCAGTACCCCCTCCCCATTTAGTAAAACAAGAGACTATTAGTGAGTATCAAAAACAATTCGGATATACAACCCTAATTGAAACGGGAACTTATATGGGCGATATGGTAGATGCGCAAAAGAAAAGGTTTAAGAAAATTATTTCAATTGAGTTAGGAGTTGATTTATTTGAAAAAGCAAAAAAAAGATTTAGAAATGACAAAAATGTATTGATTATGCAAGGCGATAGTGGCAAAGTTCTTCCGAAAATAGTATTAGATTTAAAAGAACCTGCAATATTTTGGTTAGATGGACATTATTCTGCTGGAATAACTGCAAAAGGGGATAAAGAATGTCCAATATTCGAAGAATTGAACTCAATATTTATTAGTAATAAGTTTAATCATATTTTATTAATTGATGACGCAAGATGTTTTATTGGAGAAGGGGATTATCCTAGTATTGAGAAATTAACAGAATATATTAGAAATAAAAATAAAAACTATAAAGTTGAAGTAAAGCACGACATTATACGATGTGTAATATAAGATGCAACCGTTTTTTTATCCTCCAGAAAACCCAATACAAATCTTATAATGTGCTTAAGATAATTCACCGTTACTTAAAATGTGCTGCAACAGGAATAATATTGGCTCACAATCATCCAAGTGGTAATCTTCAACCATCAGTTGCTGATGAAGAAATGACAAAAAAAATAAAAAATGCTTGTGAATATTTAGATATCAAATTGCTGGATCATTTGATAATAACACTAGATGTGAAATATTTGAGTTTTACTGAAGAAGGATTATTGTAATTGATTTTCGCAGTTTTTTTTCAATAGATTTGCAAAAATAATTTTAGGTCAGGTTTAGGTCAGAAATGTTGTACTGATAAAATAAATGGGCTGTAAAATAGTAAAGAAAATTGCTTCTAAGCATTTTTTACTTAATCTTGGGGAATTAGCTCAGTTGGCTAGAGCGCTTGCATGGCATGCAAGAGGTCACGAGTTCGACTCTCGTATTCTCCACAATAGTTAATGCTAATAGAAACCTCACTAACAATGGGGTTTTTTCATGTATCTCACTCAAAAATTACAACTTCTCAAGCTGGTCATTACAATCAAAATTGACCAGTTATGAGACAAATTGGGCCAGGTTTGGGCCAGAAAAGTTTAAAAGGT
>CALQJK010000037.1:0-11334 GCA_943330875.1 Chitinophaga pinensis | reverse complement strand
TCAATTTTTGGAGATTGTTGTTTTAGATGGTAAGCCGCTGCATTGATAAGCGTTTGGTCAGGATTCCCGCTTCCAGGATGAGCTACCATTCCAACTGGTTTGTTTACGATAAACAAATCTTCATCTTCATAAACAATATCGAGAGGAATGTCTTGAGGCGTAATTTCTGAAGTTTCCTGATTTTTTGTATCATAAATAATTACTCGGTCGCCCCCTTTTATTTTGTAATTATTTTTTATTGGGATATCATTTACAAGCACTAGATCATTTGCTATACCTTGTTGTATTTTATTTCTTGTCGCGCCTTCTATTTTCGCCATTAAAAATTTATCGATGCGAACCGACTCTTGTCCTTTGTCAATCGTAAAAGACATTCTTTCAAATAACTCTTCCGATTCTGATAATTCTTCTTCTATTTCGTTCTTCATTTTTAAAAATTGGTTATTCAAAAGTACTTGCTATTCTTCACTTTTTAATCTTTGTTTTACTTTATTTGATATATATAGGCTGCTGAAAACTAATAGCAGTGGCTTTTTTAAAAGAATGCGTATTCGTAATATTGCGATATTGCAATATTACGAATACACCTAAATAAGAGAAAAATATTTCCACTAAAGTTTATTTAGTTATTCCCCAAAAATCCCCCAAGCTTACTAATGTATCTGTGATGTCAGCATAATTTTCTTTAGTTTGTGGGAAACGGTACAATTTTTATTCAAATAAAAGATCCTGCAAATCATTAATTTTACAACATAAAATGAAATTTTGGACAAGCAAAAAGTGTTATTTACTGATTTAGGCATTATTGATTATAAATCTGCATGGGATTATCAGGAAAATTTATTGAGACAAAATGTTGATGTAAAAACAGCTGCAAGGCTCAGTGAAACAGATGTAAATCCATTATTAACTGATACCAAACACCACCTTCTTTTTTGTGAACATCCTCCTGTTTATACATTAGGCAAAAGTGGAAATATTGCTAATGTGCTACTGTCAAATGATGAGTTGCATGAAAATGGTATTGAATTTTTCAGAACCAACAGAGGAGGCGATATTACCTTTCACGGATTACAGCAAATGGTGGGTTACCCGATTCTTGACTTGGAAAAATTTCAGACGGATATTGGTATTTATCTAAGAAATTTAGAAGAGGTCATCATCTTGACCTTGAAAGAATATGGTATCATAGGAGAAAGAAGTTCTGGTGAAACTGGCGTATGGATTGAGCCGGAAGTATTGGGTAAAGCCAGGAAAATATGCGCAATAGGTGTTCGTTGCAGCAGATGGATAACGATGCATGGGTTTGCCTTAAATGTGAATACAGACCTTAGCTATTTCGACAATATTATTCCGTGTGGGATTCAGCATAAACAAGTAACTTCTATTCAGCGTGAATTAGGTGAACCCGTTGATTTTACTGCTATTAAAGAGCGTATAAAAATTAATTTCGAAAAAGTTTTCAAGGCAGACATTTTGTAAATAAATTGCTTTTATTTTTGATTGGGGACTTTGTCTTTCGAAATGTAAAATTTATTTTTTTCTACTAAATCTTCTTCATTGTATATTTCAAATTGGTACCAGCCGCTTTGTCTGAAATTAGATTTCTCCATAAAAATGGCATCCTCATTTATTTTTTTTATTTCGAAAATTAATTTACCGATTTCGTTATAGAATTTGATATGGTATTTCTTTTCAGTAGTCTCTTTCAACTGAATAATAAGGAGGTTCTGGTTATTGATATAAATTCTATTACTTGGATAGTCCCATTGGAGCCTTTTTATTTTATTATCAAGAGTTACCTCTCTTCTCTCAATTGGTTTTAAGGATATCATTTCATTTGAGCTGTCTTTATTGATACGAACAATTTTCAGGGGTAATATTTTTTTCTGCAATGTTGTTGCAATGTCTGGTTCTGATGTTTTACCTAAACTATCTGTATTTTCCTTTACTGGTACACTTTCTTTTTTTTTATCAAGTAGGGGATCTGTTTCCCTTATTTCGCTGTCTGTTATTTTATTTTCAGTAATCTTCAATGCTTCTTTTGGAATAGCGGTAATATCAATTTCATCCAATTCAGGGGCGTCTATAAATGCTCTGACTGCTGGCCCTAGCTCGTAAGTACCACCTTCAAATGAAATAGAAATTCTATAATACATTCTGTCATAAGGTGGAGAAGGATCCAGGTACCCGTTTTCTTTATTTAATGGATTGAGAACGGTTCCAATAGTGGAGTAGTTTCTTGAGCTGTCATAAGATCGTTGAATAAGGATATTGCTGATGTTCTTTGTATAATCATTTTGCCAACTCACGACTACTTTTCCATTAAAACTTTTTACCGTGATATTAGGTAAAGTTTCTTGACCATAAGAAAAGATAGAAATGCAACTATTGATGAATAAAAAAAGAAAACCAAATTTCTTCATGAGTACTGACGAGTATATAATGTTAAATCGAAAAATTAAAATGCTTCTACAAATATAATCTAATTAAAAAATTAACCTGTTCAAAGGTAGGGATTGATTTCCTTGTAAGCCACCTGTATGAAGCAGTGCAATGGTACTTCCATTTGGGAAATAATTGTTTTTTATTTTGTCAAATATTGCATAAAACATTTTGCCGGTATAAACGAAATCCAAAGGGATATTGAAATTTAAATAAAAATCATTCATGAAATCAATTAATTCATTAGTATATTTTGCATATCCTCCGAAGTCGTAATGGTTAAATATAATAGGGGGCTCGTAATGCTTAGACTCTAGTAAATACGTGAGTCTTTCATCAATATCAGTCATTCCTTTTATGACAGGAACGCCAATTACTTTTTGATTGGGACTAGCACTTTTAATTAATCCAGCTAATGTTGTTGCTGTTCCAACTGCTGTGCAGATATAAGAGGGGTTTAATGCTTGCAAATTATTCATTATTATTGATGCTCCTGCAGCACCTTTGGAATCATATCCTCCTTCAGGAATGAAAATATAATCAGTACTGATTTTGTTGATTTTATTTATGATGAGCTCATTCAGTTCTATTTGATAGTCAATTCTTGGAACAAAAATTAGTTTCATTCCAAACTCATTACATTTTTTTAAGGTTACTGAAATATTTTTAGGCTCTTCACCTCTGATAATACCAATACTATTAAGATTTAATTGTTTTGCATAACAAGCTGTTGCAACCAAATGATTTGAATAAGCACCTCCCATTGTTACAACAGTATTTTTATTTAATTTGATAGCTTCCTCAATAAAATAATAAAGCTTAAATAATTTATTTCCTGAAATTACAGGATGAATTAAATCCAATCTCACAGCCAATAACTTGATATTTCTTTCTTGTAGAAATCCTGCTTCTATAACATCAATTTTAATGTCAATATTATTGTCAATCATTTTTGTTATTTCCTAATGGAAAGTAGTATTTTCGTCATTACTTAAAAATAAAATCGGTCACAACTTACCAATAAAATAATAAAATGTTCGTAATTATGCTGACTTTACCAAACGGTGTTAGGGATTAAAGGCATAATATGACGACAATTGAAAAACAATAAATAGATTAGACATGAAACCTACTTTAATTATTTTGGCTGCAGGTATGGCGAGTCGCTATGGAAGTATGAAACAAACAGAGGGATTTGGGCCTGCTGGCGAAACGATTATGGATTACTCAGTTTTCGATGCAATAAAAGCCGGATTTGGAAAGGTAGTTTTCATTATAAGAAATGATTTTGCTGAAAGTTTTAAGGTTAATTTTGGAAATAAATTGGAAGGGAAGATTGAAGTAGATTATGTATTTCAGGAAATGAATTCATTTGTTATGGAAGATAATATTCCTACAGAAAGAACGAAACCATGGGGGACTGGCCACGCTGTTTTATGCGCTTCGGATTTGGTTAAAGAACCGTTTGCTGTTATAAATGCAGATGATTATTACGGAGTGGATGCTTTTAAACAAGCTGCAGTTTTTTTACAAACACAATGCAACGAGCATACTTATGCAATAATTGGTTATCAGTTGAATAAGACTTTAAGCCAACATGGCACTGTTAGCAGAGGCGTTTGCCAGGTCGATACCTCATTTAATTTAATTTCAATAAAAGAAAGAACAAAAATCTACCAGCAAGAGGGCAAAGTCGTATTTGAAGACAATGGAATTCCAGTTGAAGTAGAACCCACTTCTAGTGTTTCAATGAATTTTTGGTGTTTCCATCCTTCAGTTTTTTCTTCTGCTAAAAGCTTGTTTACTGATTTTGTAATTCAAAATAAAGAGGATATTAAGGCTGAATTTTTCATTCCCATTATTGCGGATTCCTTTATTTCGACTTCGCATCATTCTATTAAAGTCATTCCAACATCCTCTCAGTGGTTTGGGGTTACTTATAAAGAAGATGCAAAAAGTGTAAAGGAAAAAATAGATATTTTGATCGAGAAGAATGTCTATCCCAGCTCTTTATGGGGGTAATATTTTAAATAAAAAAAGAGGCGATTAATTTTGCCTCTTTTTTTATTTAAAGTAAAGATGATTTTAATTTCCTTTAATCATAAAAACATAATCCTCCACTTTTTTAATTTGACTGACTCTGTCACAATTCTTCAGCGAAGGTTTTGAAGTTATTTTGATGCTTTCGTTTTCTTTTATTTTTTTAATTTGATTCAGCGCGCTGTAAATATTCGATGATTTTATGGCATATACCACACCTTCTGAATTAGCTTCCATACTGGACACGACTCCAACCAATTCACCATTTTTATTAATAACAGGAGATCCGCTATTTCCCTCATTGGCCAATGTACTTAATTGACAATAAATGGGATCCATTTTATAGCCGTTTTCTGCACTAATATACCCTTCACCATAAACGACTTCTTGTTTTGGGTAACCTAAAATAAACACCTGTTCGCCAAGGCTGGCATTTGTCTTTTTTATACTGTAGGGGATTGGAGGAAGTTTTTTGAAATCGTTGTCAATAATTCTTAAAATCGCTAAATCATTATCCGGATTTACATAAACTGATTCTGCTTTGAATTGTTCCCCTTTATTATTTTCTATTATGAGTTGATGGGTAGCTTCATTCAAAACATGAGCATTGGTAACAATGAAATTGTTATTTACATCAATCATAAATCCAGTTGCCCTGAATTTACTTTCTAACCTTGGTTTTTCAGACTGTTGGTTAATTTCATTCAATTGCCCGATTTGTTTTTCTAGCTTTTTGTATTTGTCATCTTGCTCTTTTAGCTTTTCAACAAGAGGCTTAATATTATTTTGTTTGCCAGGGCTAAAAATTGAAATTATTGATGCACAAATAATTGACACAATAATTGCGATAGATGCAGCTACCCCAATTGTTTTTTTATATCGGTTCCATAGGTAAACAACTATTGCTTTACCCTCTAAAGAATTAGGTTTAATAATACCTTGATCGGTTAACTTTAAAAAAGTTTCGTTAAGCGTATGTTTTAATCTTTTTGTTCTGCTATATTTTTCAATTTCATTTAAAAAATAAATATGCTCGACCACTGATTGGTCAATTGCCGGATTATTTTTTCTGATATCTTCAAAATTAGTACGTTCAGCAGGGTCCATTTCGCCTTTTACATAACGCTCTACAGTATCCATTAATAATAAATCTTCCATTTATAAATTTTTATATTCTGCGAAGAATAGTTTTTTTAGTCTGCTCAGACACTTATATTTTTGAGTTTTTGCATTATCCGCATTGGTGTATTTGAATAATGTCGCAATTTCTTGCATTTGTTTTTTGTTGATATAGAATGCTTCAAGAATTCCTTTACAAGGTTCCCCAACTTTAGATAATGCATTTTCCATGATCTTAAAATTTGATGTTGTTATTTCATGTTTTTCCAAATCTTCTTCAACTGATATAACTTGATCAAACTCATTGGTGTGTATTACAATTCTTTTTTGTTTTTCGAGTTTCTTTAACCATAATCGCCTGCAAACTGAATATAAATAAGTTTTAATCTGACAATGCAGGATAAAATCTGGGTTTATTGACTTTTCATAAAGAACTATCATAGCTTCCTGAAATATATCTGCTGCGTCTTCAGGGTTGCCCTTGTTGTTTAATATGAGATGTTGAACCATTTGGAAATTCAATCTATATAAACTTTCTATAGCAGCGCTATCCTGTTTTGCTAATCCTTCCAGTAAAATTTTGTCTTGACCAGGTATATTCACAACTCTTTTATTTATACAAATATTGCTTTTTAGTAACCCAAATAAAAAAAAATAAAAAATCGGGTTACTTTTTTATATTTGCAGGTATTAACTGCAAATTATAATTTTAAACCAAAAAAAAACAAAAAATGAAAAAGTTCCTAGCAATTGCATTGATCGCTGCATCATTAACTTCTTGCGGTGGTGGTAAAACAGAAGAAACTCCAGCTACTGATACAGCTGCTGTAACAGTTGATACAACTGCTGCTGCTGTAACAGTTGATACAACTGCTGCTGCTGTTGATACAGCTGCTGCTGCTACTCCAGCAAAATAATTTTACTTATAACTTTAGATATATTTCTAATATTTTAAGTCAAACTTTACAAAAAAGCCATTTCCTTAAGGGAGTGGCTTTTTTGTTTTGAGTATCATACGAAATTCGAATCAAAGTATAATTATATTAAATGTGATTTCTTCTCATACTTTTTAAAATAATACTATTATAAAGTTACTTTTGCATGGTGGGAGCAATAGACAAGAATAATATATTTAATAACAGGCCTTTTATTATAAGTGGCCCTTGTAGTGCGGAGACTGAACTCCAGCTTATTTCAACAGCAAAACAGCTTGCCTCGAATGGTAAAGTCAATTTATTGAGAGCTGGAATTTGGAAACCAAGAACAAAGCCTGGTATGTTTGAAGGTGTTGGAACAATTGGGCTTAAATGGCTCCAAGAAGCCAAAAAAGTTTCAGGTATTCCTACAACTGTTGAAGTGGCTACGCATAAGCATGTGGAAGAAGCCCTACTGCATGAAGTTGATGTCTTGTGGATTGGCGCAAGAACAACCGTGAATCCTTTTTCTGTTCAAGAAATTGCCGATGCCTTAAAAGGTGTTGATATTCCTATTTTAATTAAAAATCCTATTAATCCTGATTTGGAATTGTGGTGTGGCGCAGTAGAAAGAATGCAAAAATCCGGGTTAAACAATATCGCCTTAATTCACAGAGGATTTTCTTCTTTTGGAAATACGAAGTACCGAAATGCTCCCATGTGGCAATTGCCCATAGAAATGAAACGAAGGTTTCCGAGCCTAATGATGATTTGCGACCCCTCCCATATTTGTGGAAACAGATCATTATTGCAAGATGTTGCCCAAAAAAGTATCAATCTTGATTTTAATGGCTTAATGATTGAAACTCACATTGATCCAGATAATGCATGGAGTGATGCTAATCAACAAATTACCCCAGGACAACTGGAAATTATGTTGGATAACCTAAAATGGCGGTCTGTAAATGCCGAAGAAGAATTATTGAATTCATTATTGAATAAATTAAGAGAGCAAATTGATCAAACTGACGATGAATTAATTTCATTGCTGAGTCAGAGAATGAAATTGGCAGATGAAATAGGGTTTTATAAAAAAGAACATAATATTACTATTCTTCAAACGGAAAGATGGAATAATATACTGGAAAGACTTTCTACAAAAGCAGAGCAGATGGGATTGAGTAAGGCCTTTATCAAAAATTACTTTGAGGCGATACATTTAGAAAGTATTAATCATCAGAATAAAATAATGAACGGGTAATAAATTAATTAGAATGAAAACTTTTGAGTACATCATTTCCGAAAAAAAAATAAACTGTTCGTTTGATGTTCCTGCTGATTTTATTGCATCGAATTTTAATAAAGAGAAATCAGTCATTATTACTGATGATAAAGTTTTTTCCTTTCATCAACATAAATTTGTTGGCTTCAAGGTTATCAGCATTTCCAACGGAGAGCGATTTAAAACGCAGACTACGATTGATAATCTAATCAATCAATTATTGGAATGGAAAATTTCAAAAGAAGATACCATTATCGGAGTTGGTGGAGGCATGGTTACAGATATTGCAGGATTTGTAGCCAGTATTTATAAAAGAGGAATGAATTTGGTACTTTTTCCTACTACAATATTGGGAATGGTTGATGCTGCATTAGGTGGAAAAAACGGTATCAATGTAGGGTTGTATAAGAATATGGCAGGGACTGTTTATCAGCCAGCATCCATCGCATTTGATTTTACATTTTTAGCTTCATTGCCAGATGTAGAATGGATAAATGGATTCGCAGAAATCATTAAACATGCTTGTATTCAAGATGAGAAATTATTTTCTGCATTGGAGAAAAGTAGTATTGCTGAGTATAAAAATAATCCAAAATCACTTGCAGCTTTGATTGAAAATAATGTGTCACTTAAAATGACCTTTGTTATCAAAGATGAATTTGACCGTAAGGAAAGAAAGTTTTTAAACTTTGGACATACCTTAGGACACGCGTTAGAAAATCTATATCAATTGCCACACGGCCATGCTGTAAGTATTGGTATGGTTGCTGCAGCAAAACTTTCAGAAAAAATAAATATTCAAACTGGATCTATTTCTGATCGAATAGCCGGACTATTAAAACGGTACGAATTGCCTGTTGATATGGAGTTTAATTACAAAGAAGTATTTGAATTAATGCAATTAGATAAAAAACGGGAAGGCGATTATATAAATTTTGTTTTGTTGAATAAAATAGGGGAAGCATTTACTCAGCCTATGGAAATGAAAATATTAGAGGCGTACTTAAAAGAAATGCATTCATGATTGCAGAAATATTACAATCGGAAATCAAAGGGAATTTAGTAGTGCCCCCAAGCAAGAGTGTGATGCAGCGCGTATGTGCTTTGGCGTTATTGAATAACGGGGAAACTGAAATTCTAAATCCCGGACGAAGTAATGATGATCTTGCTGCGATTAGTATTATTAGAAGCCTAGGTGCTAAAGTTATAGAAGATGAGGGGAGAATTATTATAAAAAGCAATGGACATATTTCCCCAAACGCATTAATAAATTGTGGCGAAAGCGGTCTCTCCTTTAGGATGTTTGCATTCATAGCAGCACTTGGGGAAAGTGAAATTACCATAACAGGAGAAGGATCTTTATTGAATCGTTCTATGGAAATGATGGAAGGGATTTTTAAATCATTGGAAGTACATGCGGTTTTAAATAATGGACTTCTTCCTTTGTATTTAAAAGGCCCAATTCAATCTAAGGATATAGTAATAAATGCAAGTAAAAGTTCTCAATATTTAACAGGCTTATTATTTGTGTTTGCGAAACAAGTGAAAATTCCAACAATTATTCAGGTTGAAAATCTGGTGAGTAAACCTTACATAGATTTATCCTTATCGCTTTTAAAATATTTTGGTTATAATATTACTAAGGAGAGTGATAGTAAATTTATTGTTTATCCCAAAGATAATGAGGTTCGATATTTCACTGTTGCAATAGAAGGAGATTGGAGCAGTGCTTCATTTTTGATCGTCGCGGCTGTGATAGCTGGGGAAATAACATTGACAGGTCTTAATGTGAATTCTCATCAAGCCGATAAAAAAATCATAGAAGTATTGGTATTATGCGGAGCTTCTTTTTCTATACGTGATCATCAAATCTTTATCCAAAAATCGAATTCACTTCAAGCTTTTGATTTTGATGCAACTGATTGCCCGGATTTATTTCCACCTTTAGTGTTGTTGGCTTTACATTGCAAAGGCATTTCTAAAATAAAAGGCGTAAAACGGTTGTTTGAAAAAGAAAGTAATCGCGCGATGTCTTTATTGTCAGAATTTAAAAAGTTAAATGCACAGATTGATATAGAAGATGATTTTATGATTATTAATGGTGGGAGTGAATTGAAATCTGCAGCAGTTTTCTCACATCATGATCATCGGATAGCTATGGCACTTGCCATTTGCGGGCTTAATATTCCTGGTGGGATATCCATAGATGGTGCTGAAGCAGTAAATAAATCTTACCCTACTTTTTTTGAGTCATTGAAACTTCTTAGGGCTAACTTATATTTACATAATGATTCATCAAAGAATCAATTGCCTCTAAATTAGAGCTCTTGTCAACTAGTGATGAATAGTAAAGGCATTACAGCTTACAAAAGCTTGAAATAAAAATTTACACATGAATAATTTCGGTCGAATTTTCAGCTTGAATATTTTTGGAGAATCTCATGGTCTAATGGTGGGAATCACTATTGATGGTTGTCCTCCAGGGATAAGTCTTACTCAGGAAGATTTTACAGCTGATTTAAAAAAACGAAGTGGGGTGAATCAAATTGGAACAACGTCAAGAAAAGAGGACGATATTCCCATCTTTTTGTCTGGTGTATTCAATGGCAAAACAACCGGGGCTCCTCTTACGATTGTGTTTGAAAATAAGAATATTCAAAGCAAAGATTACGATTTACAGAAGGATATTCCTAGACCTGGTCATGCTGATTTTGTCGCTTCGAAAAAATTTAATGGCTTTCAGGATTATAGAGGTGGCGGGCATTTCAGCGGAAGACTTACAGTTTGTATTGTAGCTGCAGGTGTTGTTGCCAAAAAAGCTATCACTCATCTTTCGATGAATGGGTTGTCGATAAATATTTCAACTCGAATTTTGGAAATAGGAGGAAGTAAAAATATTGAAACAGCCATTGATCAAGCGATTGAAATTCAGGATAGTATTGGGGGTATTATTGAATGCATTGTAGAAAATATTCCAATAGGATTAGGCGAACCTTTTTTTGATTCTGTAGAATCTGTTTTAAGTCACGCGATTTTTTCAATACCAGCTATCAAGGGAATTGAATTTGGTTCAGGTTTTTCATCTGCCCGAATGAAAGGGAGTGAACATAATGATCAAATGATTGATGGGACAGGGGAAACTTCATCTAACCATGCTGGTGGTATTTCTGGTGGTATTTCAAATGGAAATAATCTTGTGTTTAGAGTTGCAGTAAAACCTACTTCATCAACTCCTAAGCAACAAGAGTCTTATAATGTAAAAACGGAGAGAGTAGAAGCTTTCTCTATTGTTGGTCGACATGATTTATGTATAGCATTAAGAGTGCCGATTGTAGTAGAAGCAATTACTGCTTGTGTAATGGCAGATTTTTTATTATTGAAATAACGCCTCACAAAAAAGCTCCGAAATTTATTTTCGGAGCTTTTTTGTGAATCGGGTTGAGTATTATTTTATAAGAATAACAGTACCTGTTTTTTCTATTACTTTACCATTTTTATCAGTTCCTTTTACTGTCCAGACGTAAGTTCCAGATG
>CALQJK010000036.1:0-11369 GCA_943330875.1 Chitinophaga pinensis | reverse complement strand
GGGATATTAAAATCGAATAAATTATTTATTGTGTTATATTTTTCATCATCATAGGAATATCCTTTCCAAACTCTCCAGCAATAATCAGTTATATTGTCAACTATTTCACCTTCAACATAAACAGCAAAATCTAGCCATGCATTTTTATTTGGTAAATCATTGTATCGGTTAGCAATATTTAATCCTCCGACTAATGCATATTTATTGTCTATAGAAACTATCTTTTGATGTAATCTTCTTCCAATATAAAAGTGTTTGCAATTGAAGAGTGGTTCAAACTTTTTGAAATTGGCTCCTTCTTTTTGTAATGACGTTATGAATTTATGAGATAATGATTGTGATGCAATTCCATCTACAATTAGAAAAACTTCCACTTTTTTATTAGCAGCTACTTTCAGTGCATCTGCAATTATTTTTCCGGTATAATCATCGCTAAATATATACGATTGAAGATGGATATTTTCTTTTGCATTTTTTATTAATTTCAATAGTAAGTCAAAATACTCTTTCCCGCCAATTATTAATTCGGCTTTATTAAAGTGCGAATAATCATTGTTGTTGTGGTTCATTTTTTAGGTCTTATACATTTTTTCATAATATTCTTTAGCCATTCTGTTGCTGTCGAAATTCGGTATAATGTCTTTCATTCCATTTCTAATTATTTCCTGCCATCTGTTTGGGTAATCATAATATATAGGAAGAATTTCTTTTTCTAATAAGTTGTATAAGCTCTCAGCATCTAAATCATCTTGAATATGATCGGGTAGTGTCGTGTCACAAGGTGGCACTACAAATGAATTGACTTTGTCTTTTGCGAATTCAGGGAACCATCCATCTGGCAAACCTACATTTACTGCTCCGTTCATCGCTGCAGCCATTCCACTAGTTCCAGAAGCTTCATGGTATAATCTTGGCATATTCAGCCAAATATCCGCGCCTTCTTTTAGGATTTTTGATAATTTAAGTTCATATCCAACAAGGATGGAACAATTAGGATGAGTATTACAGATGTCAACAATTTTATCAAATACGCCGATGCCATTATAATCCATTGGGTAGGGCTTCCCAGCCCAAATAAGTTGAACAGGTCTTTCTTTATTCGTAACCAGTTTTTCAAATCTTTCCATGTTGTGAAAAAATATATCTGGTCTCTTGTATCCTGCAAATCTTTTGGCGAATATTATGGTACATATATCAGTGTCGTAAATTTCGCCGCATTGGTCTGCAACTATTTCGAATAGGTTTAATTTTAAGAATGTTTTTCTTTTTTTTATATTTTCATAATTTTCTTGTTTTAAATTATCGTAAAGTTCTTCATCATGCCAATAATTATAATTCTGTGCATTTGTTATAGAGATAATCTCGCATATATTTTCTTTGTTTTTACAATAACTAATCAATGTTTTTTTATGTAAAGCCGAAACTGCATTTTTTTTATTTGCTAGTTTTAATGCAGTCTCTGTATGATCTAATTTATCTTCATCTGTTTTAGCAATAGCTATTACTTCAGACATTGGCACATCACAGAAGTAGCTCATTTTATCAAGCAATGCTAAATTTGTTTTTTGATTCCCTGATTCCTCTGGCGTATGGTTTGTATAAACGAGCTTTTTTTTTAATTCACTTATATTTTTATTTTTTTTATAAAGGTAAAATGCTAATGGAAGTGCATGAGATTCGTTAAGATGGTAAATATCAGGCATCCAATTTAATTCTTCTAATAACTTCGACCCTCCTTCACCTAATAAAATTGCAGCGGCGATTGCTGTTTCCGGATTTGCATCATACAATCTGTGAGAAATAGTTTTGGCCAGATAATCATTTTCTGGCAAATCAGTACTTAGGAAAAAAACCGGAGCTGTTTTGAAAATTTCCGGATCTAAATATAGTGCGGTTACCCAAACTTCATGCTTTGCGACTTTTATGCTAAATTTTATGTTAGTCTCTTTTAAAAAACCATATTTCTTTTCTTCGAATAGCACATCCATTGTTTGGTCTTGTTTTCGCCCTTGATTGTAATATCCATATTTCCACAAAATCCCAATGCCAACAATATTTTGTTTGAGTTCAAATGCGCTTTTCATAAACGAACCAGCTAGGAATCCCAATCCTCCTGCATATGTTTTTAATGCTTGATCAATTCCAAATTCCATACAAAAATAAGCTACCCGTTTATTGTATTTCTCGCTAATATTGTAGGTATGTTTTAATTCAAAGCTCATTCCTCTTTTATTTTAATAGACAATAATTTTGTTATTGTTTTTTACTTGATTACCTTTTATTTTTGGAATAATTAGTTTCAATATTCCATCATGATATTCAGCGCTAATGAACGACACGTCTGCATGTTGAGATAAGGCTAAATGTCTTGCATATCGTTTGCACTCGAATTCCTTGAGTTTGTAGGTTCCCGCACTGCTATCTTGAGATTCGTTATGGCAAACAAAAACAGACAATTTATTATCTTCGACTTCTATAAAAAAATCCTCACGACTTACGCCTGGTATTAACATTTCAATCTTTATTATTTCATTAGATTCTGCCCAATTAATTTTTGGTTTTTCAATGTAAATAGAAGGAGTGGGGATGAATTTCTTTTTTATTTTATGTTGATTAATAGATGGAATAAATTGCCCAGGATATACTTTACAATCTGTTTTAAAGATGGAATTATTTGACATACTCATGTTTTTAGATTTGAAAAAAGTAAGGTATCACTCAAATCTTCATCTTAAACTGATTTCCAAAACAATTTTAACTGATATCTTTCACATCTAGAGTATACAAAATAGGGCTACCTTTCTATTTGTTCTAAATCGCAAACAATTAAATACCTTTTTTAATTAATTATATTGTCTACATTTTAAACACTTAAATCATGCCAAAAAAAATTGCTGAATTTTATAATGATGATCTCTCAAGTTGGGTTCATTCAATTGTTTTTTACCTTGATGAAATCTTGAATTTGGAACAGCGACTTGAGGAAATTATTCGAAGAAACAATATTGTTGATATCGCAGCAAAAGTTGAAGTTCATCAATTAATGCTTGATAAAATATCTGGGAAGCTAGCTGAATTAAAATTGGATGTCATAAAACTACAAAATGATCTAAACCCAGAAGGGGTCATGATTTCAGATGAATTGATAAATGAACCTATTCAACTTAAAATGAAATTATTGACTTACAATTTTGCACAATTAGAGAAAGAGTATATCGATGTAAAATATTTTTGCAATTCTTTTTTGACGGAGATGCTTAAGAAATAAAATAAGTTGATAAAAAAACTATCCCAACAATAAGCTGGGATAGTAAAAACAACAATCAACATTTAGTGAAAAGTAAAATCTTATTAATCTTCAAATGCATATTCTGGCTCCTCAATCTTCAATTTGTTTTCAACAGAGACAATCCCAGGTGCTGACCAAACTGCATTTTCCGCATCTTCTTTTTCTGCAAACGATCTTACTGTTCCTCTAAGCGTTACATGTGATCCTGTTACTTCAGCTGTTATTTTCGCAGCATCAATATTCGCATTACGCTGGAAGCTTGTTGTTATTTTTAGTTGCAATTCATAGGGAGTTATTTTAGGCTTAACAGCAATTAGATTTGTTACAAATCTTACACCCATTAAGTTTTCTACAGTAGTTTTTGCTTGACTGCGTTGGTATTCCCATTCTACTTCTCCTTCTAATTTCACATTCCCTTCTTCAACGCTTACTTTAATTTTGTCTTCTGGAATCATTGTATGCCATTTTATTGCATTCACAACAGCTTCTGCAATTTCCGTATCTGTTTTTTTATAAGTTGGAGATAACCCAACCTGTATGTCTTCCGCTATAGCTTTAACGCCGGCTACTTTTTTAACCGTTTTTTCTGCAAGAATCTTTTTCGAATAAGTATCCACTTGTCCAGACAATGTTACTACGCCATTTTTTACTGATACGCCAATTTGAGCTGCATTTAGAAATGGTTCCCATTTTAATTGCTCAATGACGTCCTTCTGAATTTCGATGTCATTTTTCATGATTTTTTTAATTTAAATGTTATGAATAATCTGTGTAAGATTTCAAAGGAAATTCATTTAGCATTAATAAGAAATGATGGCTATCAATTTGATAATTGATGCTTGTCAATTTTATTTTGTGAATTCTGGAATGACAAGTGAATTCCTTGCTTCATTATTGATTTCGAATTCTGCTAATTGTGTTAATCTGTCATCAATCTGTTTTTCATTTACTTCACATTCATGAAATAGTACTGCTGTTTTTGACATTCCTAAAGTATTTGCAAACGCTGCGGCAGTACCGTATGTACTTATTTTAAAATGGTTTATATTTTGTACGATTGCTAATAAACAGGCGTCCTTTATTTTCGAATCAGTACAATTACTTAATTTTTCTTCAGCCTCTTCAATAAATGCATTCATAACACGATTCTTAGCATTTATATAGTTATAATTTTCTTCTTCGATAAATGACTCTAACCTGTTGGTGTGATTTTTAATCAAATTAAAATATTTCTGCAAAATTGTCTTCAATTTTACTGAATTTGCTTTTTGTATCCAGGACGGCAATATTTTCTGAAGTTCTATTTCTGCAGCCATGAATTTCCTGGAATCGCGATCCAATAATAGTTTTAAGGTGTTTACGTTGTGTATTTCTGACATAAAATAATATTTTAGCAAATTTATTTTTAGGTGCATGTTTGTTCAATGATGATAATCATCAAGAAATATAATCCCACTCATTTAAGTTTCCCTTTCAATCTAATTACTTTGACTCTTGAATTATTATTATTGATGTAATGCTAAGTTTTATAAAATGAAAAAAAAGAAAAAAGAAAAGGTAAGGAAGAAACTTGTTGTTGACGAACGATACTCAAATCCTGATACTAATGCAGAATTTAATAAGGATATTGATTTAGAAACTGAAGTTTACGAAGTTATTAATGCTGATAATATTTACAATCATGAAATTATTGAAGATGACGGTGTTTCTGATAATATTCCACCACTCGGTGAGCGTCCTTAATTCTCAATTTTAAAATAAAATGTATGATACATCTAGAGCACGCACAGTCTTTAAAAACATTACAACTTCAAAGCGATTCTTTTTTAGAAAATGGTATTATCCCAATGAGGTATACTTGCGACGGGGTAAATGTAAGTCCTAGTTTGACTGTGAATACTATTCCGGAAAATACCATCAGTTTAGCAGTTATCATGGAGGATCCAGATGCTCCAATTAATACATGGGTTCATTGGCTAGTATGGAATATTCCTGTATCGCATCAAATTTCTGAAAACTCGAAGCGTGGAGTTCAAGGATTAAATGATTTCTGTAAGAACTTTTATTGCGGCCCTTGTCCAATGGGAGGCACACATCGTTATGTATTTAAAGTTTATGCTCTTGATGCTTTGCTGAATTTAAAAGGCAACACCAAAAAATATGAATTGGAAAGATCCATGAGCGGTCACGTTATTGCTTATGGAGAAATTATTGGTTTATACAGAAGAAAAAAAGCTATCTAAACAGTAAATTTATTAAGAACAATTCACAGGAAGCTGTCATTGTTTTTTTGAAATTCCACGACTTTTAATAAAAAAACATGAAGACTATTTTATTTATTCTTATATCTTTCGTTGCCATAACTTCTGTGTTGTCTGCATTATTAATGATGAGTATTCCAGACGGCAGTATGCTTAATTTATCAACAACATTTCTGAAAGGCACACTATTCAGAGATTTCTTATTGCCAGGTTTTTTATTATTAAGTTTTGTTGGCTCTGTTAATCTGTTAGCCGTTATTTTTAATATTTCAAATCATCCACAAAAATACAATTGGTCATTAGCAGCAGGAATTGTAACGATGCTGTGGTTATTAATACAGTTTCTATTGATACATCAAAGTCTATCGATGGATATCATTTATGCGTTTATCGCAGTTTCGATAATATTGATCTCACTTCAGTTAAAAGGGAAGCCGCTGATTTGATACGTTTATTTCTTTTTATACAATGTTTTTAATACTCTGCATGTAAATCATAAAAATAATGTATTACCCCAAATTGAAACAATATGATCATAGAAATTTATGACACCCAAAAGCTAGTTGAAATCAATAATTTGTTCAACAATATTTATCCCTTTTTAAAAATTGAGTTTTATCGAAGACCACATGATTGGCAAGCGTTTTCCTCTCTAAGCGATTTGCTCGAAGATGATTTAACTGTAGGGGAAGTTAGTCGTAAAAAGCATCACACAGGTTTCGTTGAAATTCATTTCTGGCAAAAAACAGGTGTTATAGAAAGGTATTTTAAAAATCGGTTTGGCCTTAATATTCAAATTTTCAGACAACATGCGGATAAGTGGGTTCAAACTGTTGGTACTGATGAGCTGACTTTAGAACAACAAAACGAAGTAGGTCGGAACGCTACCTATGAACTAATGCACTCCAATACAATGAAGTTTGAAAACGAAAAATCAATCTGATATGCCATTATCATTCGACTGTATTATTCAAGGTGAAGTTCCTGTAGTTGTAGATTTTTTTTCAGAATGTTGTGAGTCTCATGTAATAATGCAATCAATACTTCACCAGGTTAAAACTATTGCTGGTAGTATGGTAACTGTTTTGAAAATGAATATCAGTAAGAATGAATTTTACGCGAATAAATATCATATAAATGCTGTCCCTACGGTAATGATTTTTAAAAATGGGAATATTTTATGGCGTAAATCCGGGTTGGCTTCTACACAAGAAATTATAGAATGTTTGGCAATTAATATTAATTAAATTTAAAATTTTAAAAGAGGTGAGTCGCATCAAATATCTATGTGATCATCATCATTGATGATCTACACTTTGTCTCATAGATTTGGAAAATAAACAACCCAATTATGCAAAACAATTTAGCTGAACAATTCGCTGAAGTACTATCTGCGCCAAAGTATCTCCCATGTGTATCCATTCTCATGCCATTTGATCCAAAAATGGGCTTGAAGAAAGAATTAGATCACAAATTAAAAACGGCTGTTGATAAAATTGAAAAGGAATTAAATTTAACTTATCCTGCCGAAAAAGCAGCACCAGTTATTGAAAAATTACACCGGGTGTTGAATGAGTTGAATTATTATACCCACAAAAAAAGTATAGCAATTTTCATATCTCCAATTATTGATAAAGTCTATTATTTGGATATGCCAATTGAAGAGAAAATAATTATTGATGAGTCATTTGAAATCAGGGATTTAATCTATTCTAAAAAAGAAGTACATAAATATTTATTGGCAGTATTAAGTAGCAAATGGACAAAAATATTTCTCGGCAATACTACTCAATTTATTCGTGTTACTTCTAATGTCCCTGATAACATTGAGGCATATAAGAATGATATTAGTGAAAAGATTGCCAATTATAGTGATGAGAATAAAAGAAAGGAAATCTTGCTTGATAAGTTTTTAATGCATACAGATAACGGGTTGTCGCTTTTGTTACAAGCTTATAAGTTGCCATTGTTTGTAATGGGAACGGCAAAAACGATTGGACATTTTAAATCAATTACTCATAATTCCAGACATGTCATTGATTATATTCCAGGAAGTTTTGAAGAGAAAACAGAAAGTGAATTCCATAAAATAATGGAACCTTACATCACAGATTGGAAGCTTATTCAACAAAAAAGATTATTGAGTCAGATTGATGAATCGATGAGTTATAAAAAATTAGCAGCTGGTATAGCAGATGTTTGGAAAGCTGCTTCACTTAGAAGAGGAAGATTATTGGTTGTTGAAAAAAATTATGTTTATCCAGCACAGCATAGTGCTGATCCCAATGTGATTTATAAGAGAGATGAAATTAACAAAAGTGCTTTTTATATTAAAGATGCAGTAGATGACATAATAGAAAAAGTATTGTCTAGCGGTGGTGATGTTGAGTTTGTGGATGAAGGCATTTTAAAAGATTACAACAAAATCGCACTCATAGAATATTATGGAGATCAGAATTTGAAATAAACCAATAGTCTTCCGAAGTTTTTACTGTCATTTTCAATTCTGTGATACAAAGGTTTGATGTGAGGTTGTTGCAAAAATCGTTCTACTTTTTTTCTCAATTGGCCACTTCCTTTTCCGGGTATTATTTCGACTTCTTTTATGCGCTTGTCTATGGCGCCATCAAATGCTTCCTGAAGTGCTTTGTCGATTGCTTTGCTGTTGTTGTAAATATCATGCAGATCAACTTTGATCCGTGCCATAATTATTTTATTTACGATATTTTTTTAATGCCTGTTTTTTCAATGGAAATAATACGTTGTTTATATAAATTACCGATTGTCATTTTGAATGTTTTTTTGCTCATTTCGAATTGCTCATAAATTTCATCGGGGTTACTTTTGTCATTATAGGGGAGGTAGCCATTATTTTCATTTAGTAATCGGATGATTTTTTCTGTTTCATCTTCAACTCTTTTATATCCGGGTTTTCCTGCGGCAACATCTATTTTATTTTCTTTAGGATAAACTTTTTTAATAAAGCCACTGAAGGTATCTCCCGAAGTGATGTTTCTGTAGATTTCATTGTGATGCAATACGCCAGTGTGTAAATTGTTAATGATCACAACGTATCCAATATCTGTTCTCCTGTATACGGTTAGTGCAACTTCGTCTAATTCTTTTACAGTAAGTATATCATTACTTAAAAAAGCATCGATTCTTTCTGTTGCAGCGATTCTCCCAGTTTGTTCATCCAGCACAATTTTAACCAGATAGGATCCATTAGGAATCATCTTTTGTAATTGTTGAGATTTCGGAACAAAAATATCTTTCATCAATCCCCAATCCATGAATGCACCTTGTGGTGTAACACTTACAACATTTAACTTTACAATATCTCCCATAATCCCCTTAGGATGTTGGGTTGTTGCAATTAATCTTTCTTCGCCATCATGGTAAATAAAAACTTTCAGTGTATCATCTATTTTTGTCCCTTCAGGAACAAATCGCTTTGGCAAAAGAATGCCTTCTTGCCCGTCGTCAAGATAAAGGCCAAATTCCACAGCTCTCGATACTTTTAAGTGATTGTATTCGCCAACTTTTATCATTTGATAATATTTGTTCGCAAGATACACCATAACCCCTCAACGCAGAAATACACTATCTTCACCAAAATTTATATATTGAAGTTTACTGATTTTGGTTTTGATGAGCGTTTGATGGAAGGCATTGACGCTGCTGGTTACAAAGAAGCCACACCCGTACAAGTACAAGTTATTCCTCATATTCTTGCCGGAAAAGATATTATAGCCTCTGCTCAAACGGGTACTGGGAAGACAGCAGCTTTTCTGCTTCCATTGATTCATAAGATCATCACTGATGCAGATGCAAGGGAAAGCATATCTGCATTAATTATTGTTCCTACAAGAGAGCTTGCTATTCAAATCGCACAACATCTTGAAGGGTTTTCTTATTTCGCAGGAATTAGCTCTATACCTGTATATGGTGGTGGAGATGGTAATGCGTTTGTTCAAGAAAAAAAAGCCTTAAGTATGGGTGCTGATATTGTGGTTTGCACTCCCGGTAAAATGATGTCTCATATAAAAATGGGGTATGTTAAACTTGATGGGTTAAAATATTTGGTTTTGGATGAGGCAGACAGGATGCTGGATATGGGCTTTTACGATGATATTATGTTTGTGATTAAACATTTACCTGCAAAAAGACAAAACTTATTGTTTTCTGCAACAATGCCGCCAAAAATAAGATCATTGGCAAGAAGTATATTGACACAGCCAATAGAAGTAAACATCGCTATTAGTAAGCCTCCTGAAAAGATAAAGCAATTCGCATTTTTTGTATACGACCAACAGAAAATACCCTTGGTGACATACTTGTTGAAACAAAACAAATTCAACAATACCTTAATTTTTTGCAGTAGTAAATTGAGTGTAAAGCAATTAACGAGAGACCTTAAAAGAGCAGGTTTTAATGCTGATGAGATTCATAGTGATCTTGAACAAGGGAAAAGAGAGGAAGTATTGAGTGATTTCAGAAGTGGCAGATTATCGATATTGATTGCTACTGACATTTTAAGCAGGGGTATTGATATTGACAATATAGAGTTGGTCATTAATTATGATGTTCCTCATGATGGGGAAGATTATGTGCATAGAATCGGCAGAACGGCTCGTGCAAAAGCAGAAGGGTCGGCTTATACCCTTATTAATACAGAAGAGCAATATAAATTTATCGCTATAGAACGTCTGTTGGAATATGCTGTACCACATGGCATAATTCCTGAAGAATTGGGTGCAACTCCTATATATAATCCTAGCCAGGTTAAATCTAAATCTGGTAAAAAAAGCTTTTACAATAAAAATCGTAATCCTCGTTAGCAGATTACTCCTTTTCCTTAAATATATTTGTAAAAAGCCAACAATATTACAAGTGTTTCCAACATATTATCTAGTCCTGTTGAATATCTCACAGGGGTAAGCGCAATAAGGGGTGACTTATTACACAAGGAACTCAATATTTTTACCTTCAAAGATTTATTAGAACATTATCCACTCCGGCATGTTGATAAAACAAAAGTAGATGCTATTTCTTCTTTAATCCATACAACAGATTATGCGCAAGTGGCTGGAAAGCTAATCAGTATGCAAATGCTGGGAGAGCGAAGAAGTAAAAGGCTGGTGGCGCACTTGCAAGATAATACTGGCATCATTGAATTGGTTTGGTTTCAGGGAATAAATTGGGCAGAAAAAATTCTGACTATCGGTCACCAATACCTGGTGTTTGGTAAAATTGGTTTTTTCATGAACAAGCCCCAAATAGCTCATCCTGAATTAGAAAATTATACGCCAGAAAATGCATCGGGGAAATCCTATTTGGAACCTATTTATCCATCAACAGAGAAACTAAAAGCGAGAGGATTAAATGGAAAAGCTATTGGAAAAATCACTAAAGAACTCATTCAGAAAATTTCCGAAAAAGACTTGCCGGAGAATCTTCCCGAATCGCTTTTAAAAGAATACAAATTAATGAAACGCTTTTATGCCTTTCAGCAAATTCATTTGCCGTCAAACGAAAAGAATTATCAACAAGCGCTAAGAAGATTGAAATTTGAGGAATTCTTTTTTGCTCAGTTCAGTATACAATTAATCAAAATTAAGAGGAATCAATACAGTAAAGGATTGCTTTTTGAAAAAGTGGGCGACTTGTTTAACCAGTTTTACGAAAAAGAATTGCCTTTCAAGTTGACAAATGCACAGAAAAATGTACTAAGAGACATTAGAAAAGATACAGGAAGTGGACACCAGATGAATCGATTGTTGCAAGGGGATGTAGGGAGCGGAAAAACAATGGTAGCG
>CALQJK010000035.1:0-11455 GCA_943330875.1 Chitinophaga pinensis | reverse complement strand
TCTTCTCCTTTTGAACATTGTCATTTTGTTACCAGTACAACTCATAAAACATTACGCGGACCAAGGGGTGGAATTATTTTGATGAAAAATGATTTTGAAAATCCATTTGGCTTAAAAGATTTAAAAGGCAATATCAGAATGATGAGCAACCTTTTAGATATGGCGGTTTTCCCTGGAACGCAAGGTGGACCATTAGAGCATGTCATTGCAGCGAAAGCTGTTGCGTTTGGAGAGTTGCTTTCTGATGAGTTTACAACTTACATCACCCAGGTGCAAAAAAATGCACAAGCAATGGCAAAAGCTTTTGTGGCTAAAGATTATCAAATTATAAGTGGTGGAACCGATAATCACTTGATGCTCATTGATCTCAGAAATAAAAATATCACGGGGAAGAAAGCACAAGAAACATTAGATAAAGCACATATCACCCTTAATAAAAATGCGGTGCCTTTTGATGATAAAAGTCCATTTGTAACAAGTGGTATTCGTGTAGGCGTTCCCGCTATTACGACCAGAGGAATGAAAGAAACAGATATGCAAACTGTTGTGGATTTTATTGATCGCATTTTAATGGATATTGATAATGAAGCGACAATAATTGCTGTTAAAGAAGAAGTAAGGAAGTTTATGGAGCAGTTTCCGCTATATTAAATGAATTAAATGTTTGTTGTTTATGGTTTATGGTTAGTTGTCATCACCACAAGAAACAATAAACGACAAACAATAAACGACAAACGATAAACAATAAACAATAAAGTATGATCCAACGTATACAAAGCCTATGGCTGCTTTTAGCTTCTGCCTGTGCATTTGCAGGATTGAAGATTGCTTTTTACACCGGCAACTTAATGCCTGAAGGAAACGTAGCTCCAGGCGTAAATCTATACCAGGAAATCAATGGAATGTACAGCATACTATGCAATGTTCTTACCATAATCATAGCCGTAATGGCATTTATTAGCATCTTTTTATACAGCAACAGAAAACTTCAAATTAAATTCTGCATTGCAACTATGTTTCTTGAAATCACCTTGCTTATTTATTATTGGTTCTCGATAAAGATTTTTAAAGAAGGGACCTATTCTTTGGGCTCTTTACTTCAATTATTGGTTCTTGTATTTTTATTACTTTCAGTAAAAGGTATTGCAAAAGACAAAAGAATTGTTGCAGAAAGTGACAGGTTAAGATAGTTAGGTGATGAGTTGAATAGGTTGAAAAAGTTTCAAATGTTTAAGGCCTAGTCTTTGAAAGTTCTTATAAACAAGAGACCTTAAACATTTAAACAAGCGCAGCAACTGAACCCTCTGAGACAAACTATAAAAACCTCGCTGTATTTCCTACCTTTTTCTTTTTCAAATCAGCAGGTGTTCCCGAAAATACAAGATTACCTCCGGCCTCTCCTGCTTCCGGACCTAAATCTATAATCCAATCGCAACTTTTTAATACATCTGTATTGTGTTCTATAACGATAATAGAATGGCCTTGATCAACTAATGCATTGAAAGAAGTCAGTAGCTTTTTTATATCATGAAAATGCAATCCAGTTGTGGGCTCATCAAATATAAATAAGACACTTCCCTGTGATTTTCCTTTTCCTAGAAATGATGCAAGCTTCACACGCTGGGCTTCTCCACCACTTAAGGTATTGGATGATTGTCCTAATTTAACATATCCCAAACCAACATCCGACAAAGGCTGAATACTCTTTGCAATTCCCATTCCCAATTTCTCTTCTTGCTTAAAAAATTCAATTGCATCATCCACACTCATTTCCAATAAATCGTGAATGCTTTTGTGATTAAACTTTACTTCCAATACTTCTTCCTTGAATCTTTTTCCTCCACATACATCACATTCTAGATGCACATCCGCCAAAAACTGCATTTCTACAATTTGCTCACCCTCACCCTTACATGCATCGCACCTGCCGCCATCCACATTAAAAGAAAAATGCTTTGGCATAAACCCTCTTATTTTACTCAATGGTTGTCTGGAATACAAATCCCTGATTTCATCGTAAGCTTTGATATAAGTTACAGGATTGCTTCTGCTGGATTTTCCGATCGGATTCTGGTCAATCATTTCAATCTGTCTGATAAAATCAATATCGCCTTTGATGTCTTTATATAAACCGGGCTTTTCTACAAATTCTCCTTTTATTTTTTTTAGTGCTGGATACAAGATCTGTTTTATGAGTGTTGTTTTACCACTTCCACTCACGCCACTCACTGCACAGATTACATTCAATGGGAATTCCACATCAATCTTTTTTAGATTGTTTTCCATGGCACTTTCAACGATAATGCTTCTGTTCCATTTTCTTGTTTGACTGGGTGTTTCAATTTTTAAAACGTGAGAAAGATATTTTCCGGTTAAGCTATTTTTGTCTTTTATTATTTCTTCATAATTACCCGCGGCAACAACTTCTCCTCCAAGATGGCTGGCGAGTGGTCCCATATCTATAATATAGTCAGCTTCTCTCATCATCATTTCGTCATGCTCGACAACCACAACTGTATTGCCCAAGTCACGGAGTTCTTTTAACACCAGGATAAGTCTCTCTGTATCTCTGCTGTGTAAGCCAATAGAGGGCTCATCTAGGATATATAAGGAGTTAGTTAAATTACTACCCAGACTTCTTGTTAATTGAATACGCTGGCTTTCCCCGCCGCTTAAGGAATTAGCCAGTCTGTTTAAAGTAAGATATCCCAAACCAACATCTATTAAAGTTTTTAAACGATTGCTGATTTCAAACAAAATTCTTTTGGCTACTTGATTGTCATATTCACTCAACTGCAATTTTTCAAACCATTGTATTAAATCTTTTACTGGCCATTCGCAGAGTTCTCCAATATGCTTATCTGCAATCTTGATATATAGCGCTTCTTTTCTCAAGCGATACCCTTTGCATTCCGGACAAAGTGTTCTGCCACGATATCTGCTCAGCATTACGCGATATTGAACTTTGTATAAATTTTGTTCCACTTCCTTAAAAAAATCATTGATGCCATTTGCATATTCATTTCCCTGCCATAATGCATTAAGTTGAGCAGGCAATAAATCCATTATAGGTTTATGAATGGGAAAGTCGAAATGCTTTGCAGCTTTAATGAATGCATCTTTCCAAGAACTTAATTTTTCACCTCTCCAGGGTGCTACTGCATTTTCAAATAAACTCAGCCGTTGATCAGGAATAATTAAATCTTTATCAATACCTAAAACCTGAGAAAAGCCTTCACAACTTGGACAGGCACCAAATGGATTATTAAAAGAAAATAAATTAGGCACCGGCTCTTCAAATTGCAAGTCATCTAATTCAAATTTATTACTGAAAGCAATTTTCTTTTTTTCATTCACTTCAAGCAGCATTGATCCATCTCCCTCATAAAAAGCGGTGGTGATAGAATCCGCCATTCGATGTTCATCATCTTCATCAAAATCTTTTTTAACTAATCTGTCAATAAGCACAAATAAGTCTGTACTATCTTTTTTTAATTTAAAAATTGGATGTGTCTTTAATTCCAACACATCTTCAATTTTCAGCATTTCGTTTTTAAAGTATATTCTTGAAAATCCTTTTTGCAATAAAATATTCAACTCTTCTTTGATGTCTCTATTGGCATGTATTTTAAATACTACCAGTATTAATATTTTATCGCCGTCCTTTTTTTCTTTGATAGACTTCACCACATCAGCAACATCATCTTTTTTCACTTCTCTTCCACTGACAGGAGAAATTGTTTTTCCTACGCGAGCAAAAAGCAATCTTAAGTAATCATAAATTTCGGTCATGCTGCCAACTGTACTTCGTGGCGTTCTTGTAATTACTTTTTGTTCTATGGCAATAGCAGGACAAAGACCATGAATATAATCCACATCCGGCTTATTCATTCTTTGCATAAATTGTCTGGCATAAGCACTTAGACTTTCTGCATAACGTCTTTGTCCCTCTGCGAATAATGTATCAATTGTTAAAGATGATTTACCTGAACCGGAAACGCCTGTAACCACGATTAATTTATTTCGTGGTATGGTTACCGTTACATTTTTTAAATTATGTACTCTGGCGCCATGAATGACAATATCATTGGTATTTAAACGTTTGATAGCTGAGCTGTTCTTTTTTGTTTTCTGTTGCATATAATATTGCGAAAATACTCCAAGAATGTGGTTAATACTGATAAATTTACGTGTTGTGTAAAAATTACTGCGTAAATCTACGTATGCTTTTCGAGCACTAGTACTCTATTTTTGATTTTGCATGAAAATAATTGTAAAAATATTTGGGCAAGATAAAATCCGCTCTACCTTTACTAAACAATACCCAATAAAAGGAAAAAAGAAAAGTTAAACATCCTAAAGTTTTCTAAAAGTTTTCTCCTCTAATTGGATATCGAAACCAAAATCCTAAACCATAAAAACGACACCAATGAAAAACCTTACACCATTATCCGACCAAGAATTAGTACAACTTTACATGAATGAAAATTCAAATGCACTTTCTGTATTAGTTGAACGTTACAAAGACAAAATTTTCACTTCTATTTATTTACTGGTAAAAGACAAGTACCTAGCTGAAGACCTTTTTCAGGATGTATTTATCCGTATTATCGACACTTTAAGAGCTGGTAAATACAATGACGAGGGGAAATTCTTACCATGGGCTATGCGTATTGCACATAATTTATGTGTAGATCATTTTAGAAAAGTTAAACGCAGTCCAAGTATCAAAACAAGTGATGATCATGACATTTTTGAAGTATTAAACTTCTCTGAAGCAGGTGCTGATCAAAAAATGATGACAGGTCAAAGCCATGATCGTGTAAGAAGATTAGTAGACATGTTGCCAGAAGATCAAAAAGAAGTAATTATACTTCGTCATTATGCAGATTTAAGTTTTAAAGAAATATCTGAATTAACAAACTGCAGCATCAATACTGCTCTTGGAAGAATGCGTTATGGTCTAATGAATCTTCGCAAAATGATGACTGAAAAACAAATCGCTCTATAATAAATTAAGAAACCACAAAGAAAGCAATAGCAATTCTCCCAAAGAGAGTTGCTATTTGTTTTTAATGGCATTAAGACCACAATTCAACCATTTTAAATAATTGCTTTTATCTGTATAACCGACAGGAGCATTCAGCAATAATTCTTCTGTATTTATAATAGCATAAAGAGGTTGAGCATTACTGGCAAAATTTTCTGTTTGAAAAGTCGCCCATTGATCGCCTACAGTTTTTATTTCTTTTGAGGCCCCTTCTTTTGTAGTATATAGAAATTGATTAGCAGGATTCAATGTTTTTTTATCATCCACATACATCGAAACGATAATAAATTTTTCTTTCATTAATTTATATACTTCAGGGTCGCTCCAAACATTTTCTTCCATACGTCTGCAATTCACACAAGCATATCCGGTGAAATCCAATAATATGGGCTTATGCGCTGCTTTTGCCATGACTAATGCTACTTCATAATCCTTTGCACAATTTAATCCTAACACACAACTAGATTCTTTTTGATACACACTATAATATAATGGAGGAGGGAATCCACTGATTAATTTCAAGTTAGCCCAAGAACTATTACTAACACCTGGAATCAGATAGATGGTAAATAAAGCAATTAGTGTTGCAGTGATTTTTCTGCCTAATGATATTTTTTGAGGAATAGCATCATGACCAATTTTAATTTTTGCAAATAAATAAAGGGAAAGAAGCGCGCCAATAATGATCCATATACCAATGAATATTTCTCTTTTCAAAAGGCCCCAATGTTTAACTAAGTCAGCATTAGAAAGGAATTTAAAAGCGAGTGCCAATTCTAAAAAACCTAAAGTTACTTTTACGGTTGTCAACCAGCCGCCTGATTTTGGAAGCGATTGTAACCAATTGGGGAACATAGCAAATAACGCAAACGGCAAGGCTAGTGCTAAGCCAAAACCACCCATTCCTGCTGTCAATTGCATTGCGCCGCCGTCTGATGCCAATGATCCAGCTAACAAGGATCCTAAGATGGGGCCTGTACAGGAAAAGGAAACGAGTGCTAATGTGAGCGCCATAAAGAAAATGCCAATTACATTCCCCGCTCCTGCTTTACTATCCGCACCTGTAGAAAAAGATGCAGGCAAGGTGATTTCATAAAAACCGAAAAAAGAAAAAGCGAAAAATATAAAAATCACAAAAAAGAAAACATTGAGATAAACATTCGTTGAAATATTATTGAGAAACTCGGGATTAATACTATCCAAAAAATGAAAGGGTAAACTTAAGAGGATGTAAATAATAAAGATAAAAAAGCCATATAAAAATGCATTTGACACGCCTGCTTTTTTAGATGTCGCTTTTTTGGTAAAAAAAGAAACCGTAAGTGGAATCATTGGAAACACACAGGGAGTAAGCAATGCAATCAATCCACCCAGAAACCCAATAAAAAAAAGACTCCACAGACTCTTTGATGTTTTATTTGAACCTGAAGCTGGCTGGTCTCCAATACCACAATTGTTGACGGGATGATTAATGTCAATCGATGTTATGTGTATTCGCGCCTTGGGTTGATTAGCAGCACTTGAGTCAATTGTAATTTTTATGGATTGTTCTTCTTGAATATAATTTGCTGCATTCCCGCAATCATAACTAATGTTCAGATTCAATAAGGCCTGATCATTATTGGCAAAATAAAACTCTTGTTCCAGTTCGATAGTTCTTTCAACAACTTGCTTTTTTTTATTTTCAAAAATGGGATCGTTAATAGATTTGAAAGCAGCATTAAATACTATTTCATTTTTTGTAATCGAAGCATCATTATAACTGATAAGTATACCAGCAATGTCATCAGGAGCATCTTTCGCATACAAATGCCATCCTGTTTTTATTTCGCCTTTCAATTTTAAGCTAAAATGATGATCTTTTAACTTCGATAAGGCAGTTGTCCATTTTACAATCGTAGTGTCTTGTGCCACACAAGCAGGAGTCCAAAACAAGAAGATAGTTAAAGAGAGTATACATGTTTTTATAATTTTCATAAGTAATTCAGCTTTTAAATTTTGATCACAGATTGTAGTCTTTATTATCATTATCAGTTGGTATAAGCCAACACAGATGGCTATTTCATAGGCACTACATAAAAAATCCCGAATAAGTCGGGATTGATTCAAAGTTATAAAATTATTTGTTGTCGATTTTTACCAAAAAAGGAACATCTTTTGGGGGCAGGCATTTGCGATCATTACAAACCATGTAGGTTAATATGCCTTTAACATTGGTAGAAGCTTTGGACTTTAAAGTTACTTTCTGGATGAAATCAACTTTGTTTTTATAAAATCTCAAAGTTGAATTAAAGTTTTGATCAAAAGCAGTTTCCAATTTACCCACTTCCTTCACTTTACCTACATACTTTATCAATGGATTTTTGTTGAATATAAAACTTGTTGGTTCTGGTCCTTTGCCCGCATCCTGAGCATATATATGCCAATTGTCCTGAACAGTTGCCACCAAATGAATTTCATATTGCTTGTTGGCGATTTTAGTTGCAGAGAAAGACCAAACAACTGGGTTTTCAATTTGAGCCATAGTAATTATGCTGAGGCTAAACAATAAAACGAAAGTTAGTGTACTCTTCTTCATGTGTAAATAAATATTTTCAAATTTAAATCGGAAAATCTAGAATTTCAAGTAAAGTAAACATATTTAAGAACAGATGCTAATTTCAATGTATGATATGATAAAAACCAACCACTATAGATAAGATTACAAAAGTCCAGTGAATCACTACGGAAAACCATTTTTTATGGGGATAAACAAAACCAGCGGCGGATAAAACGCTTAATGGAGCTACTATCAGGAAGAAGTCATGGAATGAGGCGCGCTCATCTATAAATGGAATCAAAAAGGAAAACGCCAGATAAAACAAAATGATTGCCCATGTGTTTCGGGATTGGACCAATAAACGGCGCATATTTATTTGAATAAAATAAAAACCAACACAAATCAGGAGTAAAATGATAATGGCAGCAATAATCTCCCCTTTTATCAATGAAAAAGATGGAATACCGATTGCGAATTTCGAATATGAAACAACAGAATTTTTATCAAATAAATAGCTGTACGCCCATAAAAAATAAAAGGGTGTGCCTAAACCGAAAAATAAAATAACCCATTCCGGCAAACGAAAGGGCCTCATTATAGACAAGCCAATAAGTGCTAATAATAAAAATAAAATAGCTGGGAAAAAAATCAAAGCCGCTAATCCCAATAATAAGCCAACATTAAATAAAGTTTTTTTGGGGTCTGGTGTGTTAGATAGTCTCGAAAGAATAGATAAAATCCAAATTAAAACAGTAGCTACAATCAACACTGAACTGAAAGCTGACCAAAAAGAAAAAACTGAGGTTAAAAGCAAGTAACTCATTCCCGTGAGATAATTGGGCTTCGAGAATAGACGCTGGTTGATAACAATTTTATTCAAATAAACAGCCTGAAAGTAGATCAACAAAAAAACGATGACGCTGTAAAATAAAGGCGCGCTATGACCTAATAATAAGACAAGATCCAAAATTGATTTATAGAATAAAGTATCACCAGTTGTGTATACAGGCATAACAGGATGTGCAAATAAAGCCCACTTCAACATCAAGCCATAAATCAGCAGTAAAAAATTATTGTATGGTAAGTTGGCTTTAAAATTACCTATCACGTTAATGAAATTAATGGATACAAAATTGCTTAATTATTACTGTTAAAAAAAATGTTTGTCGGAATAGCATGACTTAAAAATCAATTTTAGCAAATCCAATATTACCAAAATAGATAAAAGGAATCAGCAATTGATTTCTTCCGACTTGCTTGCCCAATTTTGGCATAAACTCATATCCATTCTCCTTGCTTTTCAAAGTTGGGTATCTTTTTAATTCACCTGTAGAAAAAATGCTGTTATTACTGAGGATATCTTTCTTATTGTCCTTCTCAATAAATATGAAATGGATCTCACTTCCTGCATTTAAAATAGCATAAGAAATAAAATCATCTTTATCTGTATCGTATTGCTTTTTATGAATAATATTATTCCAATTCAAATGAAGAGAGCTGTCAATACTAACAATGGCAATATCATTATAGAAATATCTTTTGACTTCATTTTGATTGTAATTATTCCAATATCGATTACCGTTTCCGTAAGAATTATAGCCATAATAATCATTAGAATTGGGAAATCCATTATAATAGAAATTCTTATTCAAGATATTATCTGTAGAACGCGTTTGTGTATACATACTTTCTGAAATCAACAAAAATCCACCATCTTTTTTTAAAACAATATTTTGAGGCTTGAGGTCATCGAGATCATCATTTGAATTCCCCTCTCCATTTAATCCTTCTCTAATTGAATCAGAAAACAAATTAAATGCACTCGAAGTTGAGGAATCAACATCAGCTGAGATTCGAGCGGTAAAGATGCCTTGAACATGCCCCTTGTTTTCATTAAAGAAAAAGGAATTGATGATGTAAGCATGATTAAGGTTGTCTATTTTAATAAAAGATTCGTCTAAAAGCTTATTACTAAGTGGCAATGAAAAAATACTGTTTGTGTCTGCACCTCTCTTATGAATAAATACCTCTAGTTTGTTAATAAAGCTATTCGCATTTTTTTGAGTCTCTTTAGTAAACAAAAAATTTCCTTTATTGTCTACATAACAATCGCTGTAATTCTCTTTTCTTGAATTGTATGGAAAAATATTTATGGTGGATTCTAATTGATTAAAATTCTCGTCAAATAATTTAGTCGCAATTTCTATTTTATTGTTATTAATATTTCTTTTGGTGATGAGCATTTTTCTTTTGTCTTCACTGAAAGATGTTGTATAAATATCATGATCAGAAAAATATCCAATTTCAGTAGTATCAATACCTATGGGCTCTCCTGTTACCTTTGCATTTCCGGTAAGTTTTAAAGCATTGCAATAAACGATGCCATTTTTTTGAAATTGATAAATGATGATAAGATAGTCTTTGTGATGAACGAAATCGATGTTTAATATTTTTTCGGGAATAGCATCAAGAGAAATATTGTCAAGTATATTCATGTCTTGATCATAAGAAGTAATATAATGATGGCGGGAAATATTTTTATACACGAAATAAATATCATCAGACTTTCCTAGAATGTCGAAATACATTCCTTTGGTGTCTTTCTTTACAATTGGGGAGTAGGTTATTTTCTGTGCAGTTGTTGTGAAACCAATGAGTAAAAAAATAATGCTATAAAAAAATAATTTATTCATATAAAAACCTTTACCCATAAAAATACAATAAAATATTGCGGCATACGATTAAAACAATTCATAAATTTAATTGTTAGTACCTTCCTATAAAGAAATTATATGGAAACTGTATTAATTACAGGCGGAACGGGATTAGTTGGAAAACCTTTAAGTGAATTATTGTTGTCCAAAGGTTATCGCGTTATCATCCTTACAAGAAATTTAAAAGAAAAAACAACAAGGGAAAACCTCCGTTATGCTTTATGGGATATTAAAAAAGAATTTATTGATGTTGATGCCATTCGGGAAGCTGATTATATTATACATCTTGCGGGCGCTGGCGTCGTGGATAAAAAATGGACGTCTGCTTATAAAAAAGAAATCGTGGATAGCAGAATTAAAAGCAGTGAATTGATCACTAAAGTTTTAAAAAACAATCCCCACAAAGTTCAGGCAATAGTGAGCTCATCTGCAATTGGCTGGTATGGTACTGATGCTATAGAAGGGCATCAATTTATGGAAACAGATACTGCAGATGAAAGTTTTTTAGGAGAAACCTGTAAACTTTGGGAAGCAAGTTTAGAAGGAGCAAATGCTCTAGGCATAAGAGTTTGTAAATTAAGAACTGGAATCGTGCTGAGTAATAAAGGCGGTGCTTTAGCAGCGTTTATAAAACCAGTAAGATTGGGATTTGCGGCGATACTTGGAAATGGAAAACAAATAATCAGCTGGATTCATGTTGATGACCTTTGCAGAATGTTTGTTTATGCCATGGAAAATAAAAACATGAAGGGCTCCTACAATGCTGTTGCGCCTCATCCTATTAGCAATAAAAATTTAACAATAACGCTCGCGAAAATAATGAAAGGCATTTTTTTTATTCCGGTTTATGTGCCTTCTTTTATTTTAAAAATAATGATGGGAAAACGTAGCATTGAAATTCTAAAAAGTGCAACGGTAAGTTGTGAAAAAATAACTCACGCTGGATTCACCTTTTACTATCCAGGAATAGCGGTTGCTTTAAAAGAATTAATTTCAAAAAAATCATAAATCTTTTTTAAGGACAATCCTTCTGTTGATAAAATAAAAAAGGGCAAGATAGCCAAGAGACAGCAGCATCACCAACCATGTATAATCAGTAGGCAAGGCACTTTTAGCGAATGATTTTAAAGGATTATCCGGAAAAGCCAAAAG
>CALQJK010000034.1:0-11482 GCA_943330875.1 Chitinophaga pinensis | reverse complement strand
TGATGCCTCGAAATACCCTCTTCAATTATTTTTTATAAAAAGTCTTTTTGACTTGTATTATTGATTTGTAAAATATAGTCTGCAGATCCCTCCATACCATTGGAATAAAAGACCGAACAGGTAAAATTAATTTCAAGAAAAAACAATTCTCCTTTGTCGTTCATTCTAAAATCCAATCTCGCATATCCTGCCCCACCGAAACCATTAAAAATTGTTGAACTAGCCTCTTTTAATTTTTTTGATAATAGTTCATCTTTCACACTAACGTTTGCCTCTAGATGCAATTCAGATGTTTTTAGTGCGTAGGTTTTAAATTGTCTTCCTTCAGGAAAAATATATTCTACAGGGTTATAAACAAAAGGCGTTCCATTTTTTTCAGGATGGGCAATAACTAAAACAGTAAATTCTCGACCGTCAATATATTCTTCAACCAAGGCGGTACCATATTCTTCCAAGAGATTTCTAGCTTTTTCAAATAGCTCAACATCGTTTTTTAATAAAGAGTTTTCATCAATACCTAAACTATCTCCTGCTTTTGCCGGCTTAATAAATAAAGGATAACGTAAATGTGCACAGGAAGATTTAATGTCTTCTAATGATTCAAGTATTGCAAACTGTGGTGTGTTTACATTTTGGGTATACGAAACATACTTCATCAATTCTTTTGTTGGATCGTAAAGAATCGAAGTTGGTCCTGTAAAAGGAAGATTTAATAATTCTAAAAAATAAATAACATCGATTGAAGGAATATCCCACTCCAAATATCCTTCACATAGGTTCACAAAAATGTCGTATTTTTTTTTACTTAAATCTTTGAGTTGTTTATATACCGTGAGTTTATTTAAAAAAACATGATCTATTGTTTCGTTTGGTAAAAGAGAAGTGAGGCCTCTCGGCGGATCGTAATGTTGATAATCAACAGCAGAAGTTGAATAGTCAGGTTGTAACACACATATCCTCATGTCGAACTTATTTATTATTTATTTAATTATTTTTATCTTGATTTCTCTTTATGGCATCTATTAAAATAGCCTCGATTAATTTATGAAAAGCAACTCCTGAAAATTTAAGAATAGCGCCTATAGAAGTAAAGTTTTCATCTTCGCTAATGCCACACTGTGCATTAACTTCAAGAATATATAATTTTTTGGTTTCCTTATCCATTCTAATATCTACTCGCGCATAACCCATTCCGTTATTAGCAACAAAAGCATCCCAACTAATCTGCTTTAAGCTATCCATTAATTCTTCCTGAGGCAATTGGTATTCGTAAAAATTTTCCTGACAAGGCATTTCTGATTCTGTTTCATAAATTTCCCAAAGCCTGTCGAAAGATAAAAACTTTTCCTTTTCTGGAAGAGAGGCGTGAAAGACACGTTCTACAGGAGAAAAAATAACAGCGTCTTCTGGTCTGTTATAAGACCCACAAATAAAAACAGTATACTCGGGACCGGTAATAAATTGTTCAGCAATAAAACCATCTGCTGAAAGATTCCATCCATGGTAACCATTTAGTAATTCTTTTACAAGTGTGGAAAGATCTTCCTCATTACCCACAACATTTTTTACACCAACACCCATGCTTCCTCCCGATACAGCAGGCTTAATAATTATGGGAGCTTCAATAGCCTTAAATACCCGTGATGAAGAAAAGTTCATGCCATTAAAAGATGTCCATGCTGCGTTAGAAACACCAGCGGCATCAAAAGCGGTTTTCATGGGAACTTTTGAAGTAGTTATTGTGTAAAAAAATTCATCAGCCCCTGTATAAATAATATTTTCTTTTTCCAATAATTTTATCACCGATACACCAGGAGTACCATTAATTTCATCTCCATCACAAAGATTCAATACAATTGGAATGTCAACATGTTTGTTTTTTTCTTTTGCAATTGTAGCTACCACTTCAATATAGTTTGTCATATTAACAGGCTGCCATTGCCAATCTATGTTCAAGAGTTTAAATACTGCAGTATATTCAGCAATACTCTGAGAGAAATCATAATAATAATCAAGGGTATCATCTTTTGATTCAATGCTTGGAGCTAAAACCCAAACTTTAAACTTTCGATCTTGGAAGTCTATGTTTTTTAAAAAAGCCGCAGTACTATTTTTCATGAGATACCAGACTGTTTAATATTGGTTAGTTGCGATTGAATAAAATCGTTTAAAAGATAATTTTTTAAAACCTTTTCATCAAGATGTAAGGCTCCTTGAATATTCTTTATACAATCAACGCTTTCGCAGGAACAGATAAATGATTGTGCCAAATCAAGTTCTGTTGAAGGATAAAAAAAAAGAAGCTCATCGCCGATGTTAATTTCTTTTATGGCAAGCAGCTTCATATTTCTTGTATCAAAAAAAACATTAGGGCTACAGCCATGGTTGGTGTATTGTAAAAATTCCGGATAAAGGGAGATGTGTTTATTTAAGTCGATTTGCAGCGTTAAATAATTTGGCGTTTCAAAAGTTTCTTTTGCGGTAAATAAACATATTAGTTCTTCTTTTTTAAAAGAAACTAAAGCATGTATAGATTTTTGATTTGTATGCTTATTCAACACAACTTCTATAAAATCGTGGCGACTTATTGATTCATGTTTTTTTTCAGAAAAGGACACCTTGTTTATTATTTAGAATAAAGCGGAATTGTTTTTCGTTCTTGAAGATAGAAAGATTAAAGGATAAAAAAAGGGATATTAAAAAATTCTATTTATGCCTATTGTCTGCATAAAGAAGTGATCATATTTTCATGTTGAGGGAAGTCATTAACTAGTGAATTTTTATTTGCTAATTCAAAATCATTAAAATCAAATCCGGGAGAAACGGTGCAGCCAACAAAAGAGAAGGCGCTTTCTGTTGATGGAATGCTGGCGAACCAACAATTAGCCGGAACGACATATTGAAAAGTCTCCCCGTTTTCTATATTATTCCCCAGCCGAATAATCTCTAATGAGCCATTTAGTTGAATAATATAAATAAGTAAAGTGCTGCCTGCATAAAAGTGCCAGCACTCATCGCTTTTTATTCGGTGAAATGCAGAAAAATTACCAGATTCCAATAGAAAAAAGATCGCGGTTGATAAAACTCTTTCGCCACTAAATCTAACAGGCAAACAGGATTGTTCAACCAGCTCTTCGCTTCTATAGGTTTCTTTAAACCAACCACCTTCCGGGTGTTGTTGCAGCGTGTATTTTTTTATCAGGAATTCGGGTGTGATCATTATCGGTAAGAGGCTACAGGTTATCGTATTCGTATAAGGAATCTATTTTTGTTCCGGGTTCCATTTCGCAAACAGGTTTAATAATCCCATCATTCAAACCATATACCCATCCATGAAGATGTGGTTGTTGCTCATACTTCCAGGCCTTTTGAATAATAGATGTTTTAGCAAGATTTAAAATTTGTTCCTGAACATTTAATTCAACGAGTTTATTTGTTTTAGCTACATCATTTTTTTCTTGATTAATCTCCTCACGATGTTTAAAATAGACATCTTTAATATTGCGCAACCATTTATTAATAATTCCTAAAGAATGATTTTCCATTGCGGCACGAATACCACCACATCCATAATGTCCGCAAACAATAATATGTTTTACTTTCAAAACAACAACAGCATATTCAAGGACACTTAAAAGATTGATATCAGTGTGCACAACCATATTAGCAATATTTCTATGCACAAAAATTTCGCCAGGTTGGGTGCCTGTTATTTTATCTGCGGGAACGCGGCTATCGCTACAGCCAATCCATAAAAATTCCGGTGTTTGTATATCTAATAAACGGGAAAAAAATTCCGGGTCTTTTTTTACTTGTTGTGTTGCCCATGCTTTATTTTCAAGTAAGAGTTTATCGTATGAATTTATCATGATTATGTTGTTTACTAAAAAAACAAAGACGGCTTATAAATTATAAAAGCAATAAAATAAGTAAGAGGATTAAATGTTCATTCCTCCGCAGGCGCTAATTGTTTGACCCGTTACATAACTACCCATATCGCAAGCTAAGAAAAGACAAACATTGGCGATATCTTCCCCACTGGCAAATCTTCCCAAAGGAATCATTGACTTGTATTTATCTGCGTTGCTCCCTTCATTTAAATAATTGGTCATATCTGTTTCTACAAATCCTGGGGCAATCGCATTACAACGAATATTTCTGCTTCCTAATTCTTTTGCAATACTTTTTGTAAAACCGATAACACCTGCCTTACTTGCTGCATAGCTACACTGACCAGCATTTCCCATTTCGCCAATAACACTACTCATATTAATGATGCTGCCATTTTTTGCTTTCATCATGGGTTTAATAACCTGTTTGGTCATATTGAAGACACTTTTCAAATTTACCTGCATTACTTCATCCCATTGTTCGGGCGTCATCCTTAGCAATAAATTATCTTTTGAAATACCTGCATTGTTTACACAGATATCTATTTGTCCAAATGTTGTTAAAACATCAGCTACGAATATTTCACTTGCCGCAAAATCTGACGCGTTGCTTTTGTATGCTTTTGCTTTTACACCCAAGGTTGTAATTTTATCAACCAGTGCGTTTGCCTTTTCTACACTATTATCACTTACAAATGTAAAGGCAATATTTGCGCCATGCTCTGCGAATTTTAATGCTACCGCTTCGCCAATTCCTCTAGCCGCTCCCGTTATGATGGCTACTTTTCCTTCTAATAGTTTCATGTGTATATTTTTATTGGTATCATATAATGCCTTTCCTCTTCGAACTTTATTGGTTAGTAATAGTCGCAAAAGAGCATTTTATTTTATTGCTAGCAAAAGTAAGACTTGACTAATTAATAATGGAAAGAATCTCTTCTATTATTTTTCTTTCATTACTGAGTCGTGGCACTTTATGTTGACCTCCTACTTGGTTTTTTCGCTGAAGCCATTTAGTGAAAGTTCCTTTTGGTAAAATGTGAATCTTTGGCATTTCAAGAGCGATATCTTTTTGTCTTTTTGCCTCATAATCGCTATTAACTTCTTTGAGAGCGGTATCCAGTTCAATGGTAAACTGATTAATGTTTGTAGGAGCTTGTTCAAATTCAATTAGCCATTCATGGGCTCCGTTTTTCTTTTCTGAAAAATAAATTGGTGCCGCTGTATAATCTAAAACAAGCGCATTGGTTTTTTTCGAAGCGATAGCAATAGCCTTATCGGAATTATCAACAATCAGTTCTTCACCAAAGGCATTAATATAATGTTTTAGTCTTCCTGTAACTTTAATGCGATAAGGATTAAGCGATGTGAATTTGACAGTGTCCCCAACCAAATATCTCCAAAGTCCCCCATTAGTGCTGATTACAAGGGCATAATTTACATTGGTTTCCACCTTATCCAAGCCAAAGGTTTCGGGATTTTTTTTACCATATTCTTCCACGGGCATGAATTCATAGAATATACCATGTTCGGTAAATAAAGTCATTCCATCATCATCGGGTCTTTCTTGTCCGGCAAAAAATCCTTCGCTGGCATTATAAATTTCAAGATAGTTTATAGGTTTTCCAATGATATTTTCAAATTGCTCCCGATATGGAATAAAGGAAACGCCACCATTAATATAAAGCTCCAGATTGGGCCAAACTTCCTTTATGTATTTTTTCTGTTTAATTTCCAAAATCCGTTTCAGCAATATAAGGGTCCATGTCGGGACGCCGGCAATAGAAGTTACATTTTCATTTGCAGTCGCCTGAGCCAATTTTTCTATTTTGTCTTCCCAATCATCCAATAACGCTACGCTTAATTCTGGTGTACGCAGCCATTGTCCCCAAAAGGGAGTGTTTTGCATCAACACAGCGCTTAAATCACCATATTGAATATCTTCATTAAAATGACTTAATTGATGCGAACCGCCAACCACCAATCCTTTTCCGGTGAGCAGATCACTAGAAGGAAAATTATTATAATAATTAGTAAGGACGTCTTTACTTGCTTTGAAGTGATTTTCGTGCAGACTTTCTTCGCTTACCGGAATAAATTTGCTTTTATTATTAGTAGTGCCACTGCTTTTGGCAAACCAATTTATAGGAGTATTCCAAAGTACATTTTCTTCACCGTCCAGCATTCTTTGTATATAGCTGTGATGGTCTTCATAATCTCGAATTGGGATACGGGATTTGAATTCTTTTACGGAGAATAATGTGGAGAAATGGTGTTCTTTTCCGAAGCAGGTATATTGAGCTGTTGTTACTAAATCCTGTAAGACTTCTCGTTGTGTTGTAACAGGATGCTTGGTCCAGTTTTTTACACGCCAAAGACGCATTCTAGCCAATTTTGATATTACTGAAGAGAGCAATTTCATGTTTGGAAAGATAAAAAAAATATGTTAAAAAAAACACCTGATTAAAATCAGGGAGGAAAAACTATTTCGCGGCTTGAATATGGAGATAGTCTTTTCGTTTAAGCTCGAAGTTGCGGCCCAGGTATAAACGTCGAACTTGTTCATCGCCGGCGAGTTCTTCCGCAGTTCCATCTTTAAATATTTTTCCATCTATTAAAAGGTAGGCGCGATCACAAATTGACAAGGTTTCGTTTACATTATGATCGGTAATAAGGATGCCGATATTTTTATATTTTAGTTTGGCGATAATTTCCTGAATATCTTCTACAGCAATTGGATCCACTCCTGCAAAGGGCTCATCGAGTAAAATAAACTTTGGATCAACGGCTAAAGCTCTTGCGATTTCGGTTCTTCTTCTTTCTCCTCCGCTTAGTGTATCGCCGTTATTTTTTCTCACTTTTTGCAAATGAAACTCATTAAGTAGCATTTCGAGTTTTTCTTTTTGGTCGGATTTATTAAGCTTGGTCATTTCCAGAATAGCGCTGATATTATCTTCTACGCTTAATTTTCTGAATACGCTTGCTTCCTGCGGAAGATATCCAATGCCCATTTGGGCCCTTCTATACATTGGTAGATTTGTAATATTGACATCATTCAAAAACACTTCACCGCTATCAGATTTAACTAAGCCTACTACCTGATAGAAAGAGGTTGTTTTTCCCGCACCATTTGGTCCCAACAAACCAACGATTTCGCCCTGGCTTACCTCAAAAGAAACGTCATTAACAACGGTCCGGCTTCCATATCTTTTAATAAGATTTTTTGTGCGAATGGTTAAATTCAAAATATTTTTTTACAAAAATAACTGAAGTTTAGTAGTGACGGCCTCAAAATTTTAAAATAAAAAAAATAATACCGTAACAAATACATTCAAAGTTTGAAACTTTTTCATTTGGTCGTTATCTTTACAACTACCAATAAAAAGATGAAAGTAACAGACCATATCAACCAATCAGACAAAACGTTAATTTCTTTTGAAATCCTTCCTCCGTTGAAAGGAAAAGGAATACAATCTTTATACAATCACCTTGATCCATTAATGGAATTTAAGCCATCTTTTATAAACGTAACGTACCACAGAAGTGAACATTCCTTCAAGAAAAGACAAGATGGAAGTTTCGAGAAAGTCATTATTCGGAAACGTCCGGGAACGGAATCTATATGTGCGTCCATTATGAACAAGTACAATGTAGATACAGTGCCACATTTGATTTGCGGAGGATTTGGGATCAATGAAACGGAGGATGCGCTGATAAACTTAAATTATTTAGGAATAGATAACGTTTTGGTGCTTCGGGGAGATGCTGCAAAAAACGAATCTTCCTTTGAGCCAGAACCAGGCGGACATAAATATGCAATTGATTTATTACGACAAGTTACCAATTTAAACGAGGGCATTTATTTAGAAGAAGATTTAAAAAACACCTCTAAAACCAAATTTTGTATTGGTATTGCCGGGTATCCAGAAAAGCATTTTGAGGCGCCGAATATGGAATCCGATTTAAAACACCTTAAAGCAAAGGTTGATGCTGGTGCAGACTATATCATAACACAAATGTTTTTTGATAATTCCAAATACTTTGCCTTTGTAAAATCTTGCAGAGAAATTGGCATTAATGTTCCGATTATCCCTGGGCTAAAGCCTGTTTATACCAAAAAACAACTTACTATATTACCAAAAACCTTTCACATCGATTTACCTACTCCTTTATCAGAAGCCATAAACGCTTGCAAGACAGATATTGATGTAGAAAAGGTAGGCCAAGAGTGGTTATTGGAACAATCTAAAGAGTTAAAAGCCGCAGGTGTTCCCGTTCTCCATTATTATACACTTGGGAGGCCACTTTTGGTTGCCAATGTAGTAAAGGCCCTGTTGTAATTAATCCATCATTAACTTTTGGGAATCTTCTTCTAATATTTTATCAATGAAATAAAATAATGCCAACAGCGTTATAGTAACACGAAATTGATAAAAAACTAAAAGATGAATAAAACAAGACCCCTACAAGAGATCATATTGGTTAATGGAACCAATTTTGCAAATAGAGTGTATACTGAAAAAAAACCCAATCCGCCTTTTAATAATTTTATAGAGCAAAATCGCCAGTTCAAAGAGGATTGTTCGGGAGCTCATTTAAAATGTGCATTACCAGAGTTGTTTAGAACAATAGACCCAGAAGTACAACTTTATTTGTGGCAAATGCGTGAGTATGATAATACATTTGTATTGGAAATGTCGGAAGAGCCCATGGGAATAAATATTTATAAATCAATAGACCCTTATATTTTTATGGAAGGAATTAGTAATAATTAATTAAGCATAAAGAAAATCTCCTCATAAAAAAACCCCGGAAATCCGGGGTTTAGTATTTTGGCTTCAGAAGTTTAGTTAATTAGTGTATAGGAATTGGAAGCCGTGTTTTTTTCATAGGGTTGGATACTTTTGTTGTTGGTTTTTTTGGTTTGGATTGGATTTTTGGTTTTCATTGGATATTTTCGATCTCGTTATCTAATATAAATCTAGTCATGATTTTTTATGATAAAGAACATATTGCTATCAGGGTTTTAAAATTCGGTTTTTACACTTGCGTTAGATAAGTAATGGTACTTAATTCCTGTTGGGTTATTGTTATTTTCTTCTATATTTTGTTCTTGTTTGGTAGTAATATTTACTTCTGTTTTTGTTTTTAAGGGCGTTTTTTTTAGTGGAAACAGGAAACCTAACAGACGCTTTCCGAAACTTTCCATATTTATTGATAGAAGCAGGAATATAAGTAGCCCCAGCTCCTTTTTTGGAGGAATCGTTGTCACGGCAGGAAATTAAAATAAAAAAGACTACTATAAAAAGGATTCGAACTTTCATTAGATGATTTGTGTGAGAGTATAAAAATTACGGGTTAATTTAGCACAAATTTTCCATGTATAGATAAAGAAGTGCCCATAAAAAAAATCAACATATCAGAATTTATTGTTTTAGCAAATGAACATCCCGTTTTCGATGTAAGAAGTAATGGAGAGTATAACCATGCACATTTTCCCGGTGCCAATAATTTACCCTTATTTAGTGACGAAGAAAGAAAAGTTGTTGGGACAACATATAAAAAAGTCGGAAAAAAACAGGCTATAAAATTAGGACTTGATTTTTTTGGTGTGAAAATGAAAAGCATGGTTGAAGATGTCGAAAAAATTCTTTCAATACAACAAATAAAAAGCAATATAATATTGGTTCATTGTTGGCGTGGAGGAATGAGAAGCGCAGGAGTTGCATGGTTGCTGGATTTGTATGGCTTTGAAGTATACACACTAATTGGAGGATATAAAGCTTTTCGAAACTGGGTTTTACAACAATTCGAAAAAGACTATAACATAAAAGTATTGGGAGGATATACCGGAAGCGCAAAAACAGCGTTGTTAAAATCGCTTTCAGCAAACAACGAAAACATTATTGATTTGGAAGGCCTTGCCAGTCATAAGGGTTCTGCGTTTGGAGGAATAGGTCAGCCACAGCAACCTTCACAAGAGATGTTTGAAAACAAACTTGCCATAGCGCTTCATAAATTATCGACAAGTCCTTTTTGGATAGAAGATGAAAGCCAGAGAATTGGTGTACTTAATATTCCTCCTTCTTTTTGGAAAATAATCCGCAAGTCACCACTTTGTTTTATAGATATTCCCTTTGAAGAAAGGCTTGACTTTATCATAAAAGGGTATGGTCAATTCGAAAAAGAAAAATTAGTAAGCGCCATCATGCGTATTCAAAAAAGATTCGGACCCTTAGAAACAAAAACAGCTATCAACTTTTTGTTAGAAGATAATATCAGAGAAGCGTTTGTCTTGTTGCTAACGTACTATGATAAAAACTATATCAAAGCGCTGCATAACAGAGAAAACATAACAGCGCTCTTACAAACAATTTCATTTACAAAAATCGATATCGCATTGAATACAAAAAGTCTGCTGTCGTTTTTTAATCCTAAATAATATGGAAGATCAAATTAAATTGACAGCTTATTCAAGAGGAGCTGGATGCGGCTGTAAAATCGCTCCTAATGTTTTACAGGAAATATTACAAAGTGATCTGCTGTTCGGCAATCATAAAAATTTAATTGTGGGGAATGCGAGCAATGATGATGCGGCTGTTTTTGATGCAGGAGATGGCAGAGCCATTATTTCAACGACAGATTTTTTTATGCCCATCGTTGACGATGCTTTTGATTTTGGAAGAATTGCATCTGCCAATGCTATCAGTGATGTGTATGCGATGGGAGGAACACCATTAATGGCCGTTGCAATTTTAGGCTGGCCTGTTGAAAAACTTTCCTCTAAACTGGCTCAACAAGTATTGGATGGCGCCAGAAGTATTTGTGCTGAAGCATCAATTCCATTGGCTGGCGGACATACTATTGATACAGCAGAGCCTATGTTTGGATTGGCAGTAACCGGAATTATTGACAAGAAGAATATCAAACAAAACAATACTGCTAAAGAAGGCGATTGGCTTTTTCTCACAAAGCCCATTGGTGTAGGAATATTGGCAACAGCACAAAAAAGAAACCTAATTAAAGAAGAGCATGTAATTGATATGATTATTCAGATGACACAATTAAATAAACTCGGAGAAAAATTAGGAAAAATTGAAGGCGTTACCGCGATGACCGATGTTACTGGATTTGGCCTGCTTGGACACCTCATTGAAATAGCAGAAGGGTCAAACGTATCTGCTGAACTATTTTATGCAGCTATTCCGATTATTAACGGCGCTAAAGAATATTTGGCCAGCAGAATTGTTCCAGATGCAACGTATAGAAACTGGAATAGTTATAGTACAAAAACTATTTTTGAGAAAGGTGTTAATGTAATGGAAGCCTTTAATTTATTACCCGATCCACAAACCAATGGAGGGTTATTATTTAGCGTTAGGGAAGATGCGGTTAACCTGGTGATTGACTTATTAAAAACCAATGGATATGAAAACGCGATTCAACCAATTGGCAGAATCACTGCAAAGAAAGAAAAAGCTGTAGAAGTAAAAAACTAACAAATACCATCAATAGCTTCGGCAAGTGCGAAGTCTTTTTGAGTTACAACATTTCCCGCATCATGAGTGCTTAACCAAACCTCCACGACATTA
>CALQJK010000033.1:0-11603 GCA_943330875.1 Chitinophaga pinensis | reverse complement strand
AGTGAATCATGAAAAAACACAAGAAATTATTTTTGCCCTTAATCCAAATATCCAAGGTGATACCACTGTTTATTATATTGGTCGTAAATTAAAAGATTTCCCCATCAAAATTACCACAATTGCAAGAGGTATTGCTTTTGGCGGTGAATTAGAATTCGCTGACGAAATGACTTTAGCTAAAAGTATCAGCAACAGAATTCCAATTGAGAATTATATTACATCTATCAGCTAAATCAATCCTCTATTAGTTTTGAACTAATCGAATGATAGTATATCTTTGCAACCATTGTAAGGGCGGATTTGTTTATTGTTCACCCCCTGCAATATGATCATCACTGAACTAATAAACGGACTACATCTCCCCTCTTGTATTCGGATTTGCACTACGTTTAATATTTTAGTTTCAATGGTCTACTGATTTTGATAGGTTTACCTGTTAAATTGATAAGGCTACTTAATTCTATAAACAGTAATAATGGATAACATTAAAGAGATTTTAAAAGAGCGCATTTTAATTATTGATGGTGCAATGGGCACAATGATACAACGCCATAGGTTAGAAGAAGAAGATTATCGTGGAGACCGTTTTAAAGACTGGCACAAAGACGTAAAAGGAAATAATGATTTACTCAGTATCACGCAGCCAGAAATTATTATTGGCATACACAAACAATATTTAGAAGCTGGGGCAGATATTATCGAAACCAATACCTTCAGCAGTACAACTATTGCTCAGGCAGATTACGATATGCAAGCGATCGCCTATGAATTAAATGTAGCTTCAGCAAAATGTGCCAGAATTGCTGCCGATGAATACACACACAAAAATCCCTCAAAACCAAGATTTGTAGCTGGTGCCATCGGGCCGCTCAATAAAACATTATCACTATCTCCAGATGTAAACAATCCAGGATTTAGAGCCGTTACTTTTGATGAAGTGTCAGAAGCTTATACCGAACAAATAAAAGGATTGGTGGAAGGAGGTGTAGATATTTTATTGGTGGAAACGATCTTTGATACGCTCAATGCAAAAGCAGCGATTTATGCTATTAAAAACTTCTTCGCTAACAACAATTTACCCGAACTACCGATCATGATTAGTGGCACCATAACTGATGCGAGTGGAAGAACTTTAAGCGGACAAACGTTAGAGGCGTTTTATGTATCAGTTGTTCATGCGAATCCATTAAGTATTGGTTTGAACTGTGCATTGGGTGCAAGCGAAATGAGACCTCATATTGAAGAGCTTTCTTCTATTGCAAAATGTTTCACCTCAGCCTATCCAAATGCAGGACTTCCAAATGCTTTTGGTGAATATGATGAACAACCACACGAAACAGCTCACATCATTGAAGAGTGGGCGAAACAAGGGTTTGTGAATATCGTTGGGGGATGTTGTGGAACTACTCCTGATCATATTAGGCATATTGCAGAAGAAGTGAAAAATTATAAACCAAGGGTTTTGCCTGTTGTAGAGGGGATATAAGTGTGCCACGAAGGCGCTAAGGCTCAAAGTAACACAAAGAAAAAAATTGAAAAGAGTTGAATTAATTATGCCGCGAAGGCGCTAAGACCCAAAGTAACACAAAGGGAAAAATATAAAAGAAAAAACTGTTTTTAAACTGATTTTGATTGACTTTAAAAACGAATAAACCAGTTGTTTTGACCTATTGGTTCTTTTAATGACTAATTATTTTTAATAAAAAAGTCATGGAAAGAGAAGAATTAGGAAAAGAAATTGTTGATATCGCTTTTCAGTTACACCGCACATTAGGGCCGGGATTACTTGAAAGCGTTTACGAAGTTTGTTTTTGTTATGAATTGGAAAAAAGAGGAGTTCCTTTTATAAAACAAAAGAAAGTCCCCGTTGTATATGATGGTATTATATTCAATGAAGGATTAAGGCTGGATATATTAGTAGATGATAAAATTATTATTGAGTTAAAAGCCCAAGATAATTATCATCCTGTTTGGGAGGCACAGCTTTTGAGCTATTTGAAATTATCAGATAAACATCTGGGGTATCTGATCAATTTTAATGTGACGCTCATAAAGCATGGAATTAAAAGAATGATAAATTCATAACTATTGTGACAAAAAACCTTTGTGAATCTTTGCGACTTAGCGCCTTCGTGGCAAAAAAACTTTGTGAACCTTTGCGACTTAGCGCCTTTGTGGCAAAACCTTTATGGCAAAAAATATAAAAAATGAAGATTACTATCAATCCTTATCTCCGACTAAGTGGCTTAGAACCCCTTATCATTCGTCCTGAAACAAATTTTGTAAATGTTGGTGAACGAACTAACGTTACCGGTAGTAAGAAGTTTGCAAGATTAATCAGAGAAGGGTTATATGAAGAAGCGCTTTCTGTGGCACGTCAGCAAGTAGAAAATGGTGCACAGGTGTTGGATGTAAATATGGATGATGCCTTATTAGAAGGAGTAGCTGCTATGACCACGTTCCTGAATCTTTTACAAGCAGAGCCCGATATTGCAAAAATTCCCGTGATGATTGACAGCAGTAAATTTGAGATTATTGAAGCCGGGTTGAAATGTGTGCAGGGAAAATGTATTGTGAATTCCATCTCAATGAAAGAAGGAGAAGCAAAGTTTATTGAACAAGCTACTATTTGTAAAAATTATGGTGCTGCAGTTATTGTAATGGCTTTTGATGAAGTAGGACAAGCAGATACAAAAATTCGTAAGATAGAAATTTGCAAGCGTGCCTATAAGATTTTAGTTGAACAAGTTGGCTTTGCTCCTGAGGACATCATATTCGATCCCAACATCTTTGCCATTGCAACAGGAATAGAAGAACATAATAATTATGCCGTTGATTTTATAGAAGCAACACATGAAATAAAAAAACTGATGCCGCTTACAAAGATTAGTGGTGGTGTGAGTAATGTTTCCTTTTCTTTTCGTGGGAATGATCATGTCAGAGAAGCGATACACAGCGTCTTTCTTTATCACGCTATAAGAGCAGGTATGGATATGGGTATTGTGAATGCTGGACAAATGGTAATATACGACGACATTGAGCCAACGCTAAAACAGTTATGCGAAGACGTTATAATGAATGTCAATAATGACGACAATGGCGCAACAGAAAAACTTATTGTGTTTGCTGAAACCGTAAAATCGAAAGGAAAAGAAATTATAAAAGATGAGAGCTGGAGAAATACTATTGTAGAAAAAAGAATGGCGCATGCGCTTGTTCATGGAATAACGGAATACATTGATGCGGATACGGAGGAAGCCAGAATAAAATATCCAAAACCACTTGATGTTATTGAAGGGCCTTTGATGGACGGAATGAATATTGTTGGGGATTTATTTGGTGCAGGTAAAATGTTTTTGCCGCAAGTAGTTAAGAGTGCCAGAGTAATGAAAAAAGCGGTGGCTGTTCTAACACCATATATCGAAAAAGAAAAAGAAGAAAGAAGAAATAATGCTGCATTAGAAGGAATAAATAGCGCCGATGAAAAGGGACCTGCGAAAATTCTTTTGGCAACAGTGAAAGGAGATGTTCATGATATTGGAAAAAATATTGTTGGTGTCGTGTTGGGATGTAATGGCTATGAAATTATTGATTTAGGAGTAATGGTATCAGCAGATAAAATTTTAACAGAAGCACAAAAACATAATGTAGATATCATAGGATTGAGCGGATTAATTACGCCTTCACTTGACGAAATGGTACACATTGCGCGAGAAATGACAAGATTGAACATCAATAAGCCTTTAATGATTGGAGGAGCTACTACCAGTAGAATGCACACTGCAGTGAAAATCGCGCCTGAATACAACGAAGGCGTAGTACATGTTTTGGACGCATCCCGAAGCGTAACAGTCGCAGGTAGTTTGTTGAACAAAGATTTGAAAGTAAATTTCCTAGGCGATATTAAAGCAGAGTATGATAAATTAAAAGCCGATTTCGGAAATAGAAAATCTGCGAAACAACAACTTTCTTTTATTGATGCTCAAAAAAATACCGCCAAAATTAATTGGAATAATTACGAGCCCGTCGCTCCAAGTTTTACAGGTACAAAAATATTAGACAAGTATGATCTTGGCGAAATTGCAACCTACATCGATTGGCAACCTTTCTTTATAGCTTGGGAAATGCATGGAAAATTTCCGGCACTTCTTTCAGATGAAATTATTGGTAAGGAAGCTACCGCACTTTATCATGATGCAAAAAAACTGCTTCGACAAATTATTGAAGAAAACTGGCTGGAGGCAAAAGCCGTTGTTGGATTTTGGGAAACTACAAAAACAAATCCCGATTCACTGCGTATTAAAAATAATAACAAAACTTGTAGTTTAGAATTTTTAAGACAGCAAATGAAAAAAGTTGAGGGGCAACCAAATTTATCATTAGCAGATTTTATTCATCCGTCAACCAAAGATTATATAGGCGCTTTTTCCGTAACGATTCAGGGAATTGAAAAGCATATTCAAAAGTTTGAAGAAGAACTTGATGATTACAATAAAATTATTTTACAGGCACTGGCTGATCGTCTAGCAGAAGCGTTTGCAGAATTGTTACATAAAAAAACAAGGACTGATTATTGGGGTTATGAAAAAAATGAACAACTAAGTAACGAGGAACTCATCAGTGAATCTTATAATGGCATTCGTCCGGCGCCTGGGTATCCTGCTTGTCCTGATCATACAGAAAAGTATAAATTGTTTGAACTCCTTGGTGGGGAAGATGCAACAGGTATTCATCTCACAGAATCTCTGGCGATGTATCCCGCTTCTTCTGTTTGTGGATGGTATTTTGCACATCCGGAAAGTAAATATTTTGGTGTAGGTAAAATAGAAACCGACCAACTGATAGATTATGCAAAGAGAAAAGAAATGGGTATTGCAGAAGCCACAAAATGGTTAAGGCCGATTTTGGAATAATGGTTTTTTACTTTCGTCTTTTTTTACATTCAAAATTAAACAGACTAAAATGCGTATCATAAGTTATAATGTAAATGGAATTAGAGCAGCGATAAGAAAAGGCTTTATCGATTGGCTCAAAACAAATCCTGCCGATATCATTTGTCTGCAAGAAACTAAAGCTCATGAAGGAGATGTGGATGTCAAAGAATTAGAAAAGCTTGGTTTTGAACACCATTGGTTTAGTGCAAATAAAAAAGGATATAGTGGTGTAGCTATTTTTTCAAAAATAAAACCGACTACAGTAAAGAAAGGAAATGGATTTCCAACGAGTGATTTTGAAGGCAGGGTTATCGAAATGCAATTTGGTGACATTAAATTAATCAATGCCTATTTTCCATCTGGAACTTCCGGCGAAGAAAGACAGGGATATAAATACCAATGGCTTGAAGAAGTTTATGATTATCTCGAAGAGGTAAAAAAGAAAAATCCGAAGATTATTTTATGTGGAGATTATAACATTGCGCATCAAGAAATTGATATTCACGATCCGAAGGGAAACAAAAATTCCTCTGGTTTTTTACCAAAAGAAAGAGAATGGATGACTAAATTTTTATCCTCAGGGTGGATAGATACTTTTAGGGTATTTCACGAAGAAGCCCATCGTTACAGCTGGTGGAGTCAACGCTTTCCGAGTGTGAGACTAAATAATAAGGGTTGGAGAATTGATTATTTTACTGTCACGGAGCCGCTTAGAAAAGATTTAGTTGGAGCCGATATTTTTCCAGATGTAAAACACAGTGACCATTGTCCGATATATTTAGAAATAAAAAAATAATTTAGATGTTTATTTACAATATTACTATTAAGGTTAAAACGGTGATTAAAGAGGAATGGATGCTGTGGTTACAAACCGAACATATTCCTGAAGTCCTTGCTACTGGATGCTTTCAGCATGCTACCGTTTTACAATTATTGGAAGTTGATGATAGCGAGGGACCTACTTATGCTGTTCAATACAATGCGGAAAGTAAAGGCGCTTATAACCAATATATGGAAAAGTATTCAGGAACACTTCGTCAAAAATCATATGAAAAATGGGGAGATCAATTCATTGCATTTAGGTCTCTGATGCAAGTTGTTAACTAATTGTGCAAAACAAAAAAAAGAAAATTATTTGAATGGTTTTTTTTTGTATAGCGCTCAACCCTTATTAATAAAGGGTTTTAGCCGAAAAACCCTGAAACCCTTTACTATAAAGGGTTTAAATGAAAATCCATACGTTTATTAGAAACAGAAATCCTCTTTTTATTCGGCTAAAAACCAATAGAAACGGCAATTTGAAGCGTTTTATATGATTCCTGTTGTTGGAAAAAAATTTTGTTGGAAATAAAAACCTTCTATATTTGTTGAAGTTAAAAAATTCAAAAAACATTATTATGAACAAAGCTGAATTAATTGCTAAACTAGCTGATGATGCTGGCATCACAAAAACCCAAGCTAATGCTACTGTAGATTCATTTATTGAAGCAGTAACAAAAACTTTAAAAAGTGGTAACAAAGTTACTCTAGTTGGATTTGGAACTTTCTCGGTTTCAAAGAGAGCTGCACGTAACGGTCGTAACCCACAAACTGGAGCTGTGATTAAAATCAAAGCTAAAAAAGTTGCGAAATTTAAAGCAGGTAAAGATTTGTCTGCAAAAATCTAATTTGCACAAAACAGAAGCAAGGCGCTCATGCGTCTTGCTTTTTTATTAAGTCATCATTCAATTTAAAATATATTTATTATGGGACGTGGAGATATTAAAACAAAAAAAGGTAAAATTTTTGCTGGAAGCTTTGGAAAAACAAGACCTGCAAAATCTAAGCCTGCAACCAAGAGTGTCGTAGCTGCTGTTGCTGCTGCGGTAGTTGCTGTTGAAGGAAAAAAACCTGCTGCAAAAAAAAGTAAAGCATAACTTATTATTCGGTTGATAGGTTGATTACATAATTAAATCAGCTTATCAACTTTCTTGAATACTATCAAGGTGCTAATCGCACTCTACTCCAATCATTACTTTCCTCTTTTGTGTATTCAATTCGATCGTGTAATCTTCCTGGACGACCTTGCCAAAATTCAACCTTATTTGGAACTACTAGATAGCCGCCCCAATGCGGAGGTCTTGTTATGGGATTTTCCTTAAAATCAGCCGTTGTTTTTTCAAAATTATTTTCAAGAATATTACGAGAAGCTATCGGTTGAGATTGTGGAGAAGACCATGCGCCAATTTTACTGAGCAGTGGTCTGGAATTAAAATATTGATCACTATCTGATTCACTTATTTTTTCAGCAACTCCTTCTATTCGAATTTGTCTTTCTAATTCTTTCCAAAATATAACCAGACAGACATTTGGATTGGAGTTGATGTCATTGCCTTTTTGACTAAGATAATTTGTAAAAAAAACAAAACCGTTTTCATCATACCCTTTCAATAATACAATTCTCGCTGATGGTTTTCCTTCTTGATTTACTGTTGCGAGAGTCAATGCATTTACTTCTTCAATTTTACTCTCAATAGCTTGTTGCCACCATTTATCAAATTGAAGTATAGGATTTACAGCAATGTCTTTTTCAGAAAGCGATTGCAGGATATATTCTTTTCTAATGGATGAAATATTTGACATAGCAGAATTGATATTAACCGGATGTTTGATTTTTGTATTTAATGAGTTCCTCTTTTAAAAATCGATTATCCAAATTTGAAATTTCTACATCACTTTGCAAAGAAGTTATTTTCTTTTTCAAATCAGTTATCTGGTGGTATAATGCTACAGCTTCATTCATTTGTTGATTAAGGTCATTTAAAGCCAATTTATTGCTATTAAATTCATCCCGAATCTCATAGTATGATTGTTCAATTTTAATGCTGTCTATCATTTCCTGTTCCATAGAAGCTTCGCGTCTTAATGCTCCTTCGGCCTGTTGTTGTTGATGGCCTATATGATTTTGCATTTGTTCAAACTGATACAAATTTTGATCAAGCTTGCTTTGAAGTTCAATAATATTTTCAGAGGCTTTTTTTAAATCTGCTAATTCTTCTTCTTTGAGTTGAATTAAATATTCCAAGTCCTTCAATTGAAATTGAAGTGCTTCGTTTTCTATTTTTAATTCCTTTATAAAATCTTCTCTCAACATAAAGAAGCTATTTGATGTACGAATAATTTAACTTACCAGTGTTCCTACTTTTTCTCCTGTTACAACACTCATCAAGTTTCCTTGCTTATTCATGTTAAATACAATAATGGGTAAGTTGTTCTCCATGCAAAGTGTGAAAGCTGTCATGTCCATAACATTGAGTTTTTTATCAAGACATTCTTCAAAAGAGATCTTATCAAATTTTGTTGCGGTAGGATCTTTTTCAGGATCTGCTGTATAAATACCATCGACTCTTGTTCCTTTCAAGATGATATCGGCTTTTATTTCTATTGCTCTCAAAGAGCCTGCTGTATCTGTTGTAAAATATGGATTTCCTGTACCAGCGCCAAAGATCACCACGCGTCCTTTTTCCAAATGACGTATTGCTCTTCTTCGGATGTACGGCTCAGCAATTTGTTCCATTTTAATGGCGCTTTGTAAACGTGTATATACTCCAGCTTTTTCGAGTCCGCTCTGCACAGCCATTCCATTAATTACTGTTGCCAACATGCCCATATAATCTCCTTGAGCTCTTTCAATTCCTGTTTCAGCTTCGTTCATTCCCCTGTATATATTTCCTCCGCCAATTACCAAGGCAACTTGAACGCCCATATCAGTTATCTGTTTGATATCGTTCGCATATTGAGCAATGACTGTTGAATCAAGTCCGAAACTTTTATCGCCCATTAATGATTCGCCGGAAATTTTTAATAAAATTCTTTTGTACTTAGGTAACATTTTTTTTGTTTTTATTTTCAGATTTATTGACTGTGGTGTACATAAAAAAACCCGGTTAATACCGGGTTTAATAAAAAACTTTATCCTAAAGCCACTCTTTTAAATGCTGTAACTTTTAAATCAGCATGTATGCTTTTTAAATATTCAGCTACAGATTTATTACCGTCTTTTACAAACGGCTGTGCCATTAATGTATTGTCTTTGAAAAATTTATTCAATTTTCCCATTGCAATTTTTTCAGCCATTTCTGCTGGTTTACCTTCAGCTTTTATTAATTCTATAGCGATATCTTTTTCTCTTGCGATGACTTCTGGAGAAATTGAAGATTCATCAACTGCTAAAGGATTCATTGCAGCAATTTGCATCGCTACATCTTTACCAGCTTCCGGAGCATCTGTAGTTAATCCAACCAATACGCCCATACGATTTGTACCATGTATATAACTAGCTACGAATGGTGCCTCAACTCTTTCAAATTTTGAGATGCCAATTTTTTCTCCGATGGAAGCTAATTTATCATTAATCAAATCAGACACTTTAGCGCCATTGATTTCTATGTCGTTTAATGCTTCTGCTGATTTTACATTATGCGCAATAGCTGCGTCCATTATACTTGTAGCAAATGCAACGAAATCGCTATTCTTACTTACAAAGTCAGTTTCGCAACTGATACAAAGAACAATGCCTGATTTATTATCTGCTGTGGTTCTTGCTAAAACTACGCCTTCTTTAGCCTCACGGTCACTGCGTTTTGCAGCTACCTTTTGACCTTGTTTACGTAGCCAATCAATTGCTGCTTCAAAATCGCCATTGCTTTCTGTCAAAGCTTTGCGGCAATCCATCATGCCAGCTCCAGTTGCCTGACGTAACTTATTAATATCTGATGCTGTAATAGTACTCATATTTAGCTCCTTTTGACTCCAAATTTGGAGTTTAAATTTTTAAATTTTATTAAAAAAGTTGAACATTAAGCGTTCTTTACTTTCCCGCTGGTCTTCTTCCTCCAGGACCTGCACTTGCTGGACGACGCTTACTTGGCGCTGCGCCTGCTCCGCTTCTTGAACGTTTTCCTTTATCGTCACCACCATCAACTTTTTGTTCAAAGCGAGACGCTTTTGCTTCTGCGCTCTCTTCAACATCTGAATGATCATCTTCTTCTTTATCAGCTTGACGCTCTTGTAAACCTTCTGCAATAGCCGCTGTAATATAATTTACGATAATGGCAATTGATTTTGTAGCATCATCATTTGCAGGGATAGCGAAATCAACTTTATTTGGATCACAGTTTGTATCAACCATTCCAAAAGTGCCGATATTTAAACGCTTTGCTTCTGCTAATGCAATATGCTCATGTCCAATATCAACCATGAATAAAGCTGCTGGTACACGACTAATTTGTGCAATACCACCTAATACTTTTTCCATTTTATCTTTATCTCTGGTTAAGGTCAATCTTTCTTTTTTGGTAAGATTTTCAGCACTTCCATCACCCAAAAGTTTTTCGATGCTTTGCATTTTCTTTACGCTCTTACGAACGGTATTGAAATTGGTAAGCATTCCACCTAACCAACGTTCGGTAACGAAAGGCATGTTTACACGCTTTGCAGACTCTTGTACAATTTCTTTGGCTTGTTTTTTTGTAGCAACAAACATGATTTTTTTTCCGCTACGCGCAATTGCTTTCATTGCTGCCGCGGCTTCCTGCAAACCTTCTACAGTTTTATTAAGGTCAATAATATGAATCCCTTTTTTTTCTGCGAAAATATAAGGAAGCATTTTTGGGTTCCACTTTTTCTTTAAGTGACCAAAGTGAACACCTGCTTCAAGAAGTTGCTGTTGTAATGATGTATTTTCCATTTGTAATTTTTTAAAGTTGTTTGTTTTTTGGTATTCCGAGTTTGATGTAATAACAACACCAAGCTATAAACACCAAACGAAAAAATATTAACGCTTGCTGAACTGGAAGCTTCTTCTTGCTTTCTTACGTCCTGGTTTCTTACGTTCAACAGAACGAGGATCACGCTTCAATAAGCCAGCTGCTTTCAATAATGGGCGATAATCAGCGTTTACTTCAAGCAATGCTCTTGATATACCAAGCTTTGCTGCTTCTGCCTGACCTTTAACACCACCACCAGTTGCGTTAATCACGATATTAAATTTATCGATTGATTCAGCGATTTTAAGTGGCGCTTCTAGTTGATTCTGTAAATAAACTAGAGGAAAATAAGTTTTATAGTCTTTGCCGTTTACAGTGATTTTTCCGTCTCCTTTTGAAAGGAAAACACGGGTAACCGCTTCTTTTCTACGACCGACTGCGTTTTTTTGCTTTTCCATTTATTATACTTTTTTGTACCGTTTATAGATACGTAGTTGAATTATTTAATTTTTGTGAAAGTTAATTCTGTAGGCTTTTGCGCTCCATGAGGATGTGCAGTTCCTGCATAAACAAACATTTTTTTATACATTTTACGACCCAAACGATTTTTAGGCAACATTCCTTTAATAGCTCTTTCTACAACTACTTCCGGGCGACGCTTTAATAAATCCTGGGCAGCTTCACCTTTTTGACCACCTGGGTAGCCACTATAGGTTAAATACTCTTTATCTTCCATTTTGTTACCTGTAAACTTTACCTTTTCGCAATTGATTACAATAACAAAATCACCACAATCAACGTGTGGAGTATAATAGGCTTTGTTCTTACCACGGAGAACAGACGCAATTTTTGCGCACATACGACCAACGGTTTGATTAGTACCGTCTACAACGTACCAATTACGCTGCACAGTAGCCTCGTT
>CALQJK010000032.1:0-11818 GCA_943330875.1 Chitinophaga pinensis | reverse complement strand
TTTTAGATTGTTTTTCAAAACAAAAGGACCATTGATTATATTTACAATTCATCTAGCTAAATAAAAAAATGAAAAAGCTCCTCTTTCTTATATCCATCTTTACTACACAGTTACTATCCGCACAAAACGCGATTCAATCTACCTCCGAATTTAAAATTACCGGGATGGTAAAAAAAGAAAAGACGATTCTTTTATCTGATTTAAAGCAATATCCAGTTATTGAATTAAATGACGTGAATGTAAGTTGTTCTCCTAAGCAAGAAAACAGGGTAAGTGGTATTAAAGCGGTATTACTAAAAAATATTTTAGACAGCGTTTCCTTTCAATACGAAAAATCAAGAATGTTGAATCAATATTATTTTTTGTTTGTTGCTTCAGATGGCTATAAAATGGTTTTTTCTTTTAATGAAATTTACAATACAGAAATCGGAAAAAATTTATTTCTTGTTACAGAAATGGCGGGAAAGCCAATAGCTGAAATGGACAATCGAATAATGATTGTTACCACGAAAGATTTTAAAGGAGGCTCCAGAAACATGAAGTGGCTTGAGAAGATTGTCGTTTGCAAAGCAGAATAATTGATTTTTTTATAAAAAAACGCATCATGTTAAATCGCTTCAATTTTTATCGCGCCTTGTCTATATTATTGATTCTTATTTCCGCTTGTAATGGAAACGTGGTGAATAAAAAAAATCAGGGAAACAATACCACAACAAGTGATGAGAGTTCTTCTGCTCCCAGCGTTGATATCAATGATGCCTTTTTAGGAGTTTATCATGGCGTTCAACAGGCATACTATTTAAAAAATCAATATGGAGACGATATGGTTGTTAAAGGCAATAAAATTCCGGTACCATCGATTGATTATAAATTTATTTTAAAGGAAAAAGGATTTGTAAATCTGCAGCAAATTAATTTAGAAGAGGGAACGCGTGAGTATTACGAGGGTAATTTTAGCGTCCTTGATAAGGAGGGCTCAACAATAAAAATAACTTGTAATTTGAGTGATGGTAAATCTTCAAACCCCGTTTATCAACTCTTAATAAATAACGCTGCAAATACTATTACATGTACCGGAAATAATGAGCCCCAATTTACACTAGAAAAAAATCCAGACGAAAGGTCAACATCATTAAATAATGATTCTCAATCTGGTGACAAAAAAACCAATACGGTAAACATTCAAAATAATGATGGCGTCTATTCTTTTCACGACAATTCTGTAGATTTAAAAATTGTGATCCACGGACAAACCTGGATAGGAAAAACAACAATTATAACAGGAATGGGTAGCGAATACGATAAACCAGCATTTGAATCAGGGATAGTAATCGGAAACGATATTTATGAAAGCAGTGGAAATGTGAAGATAGGGTCTGTTAATGGAAGCTCACTTACAACAACAATAAGCGACAGTCAGGTTACTTTAACGAAATAGCAGACAAAATTAAAAAAGCCCAATAATCTAATAATGATTATCGGGCTTTTAAAGTGGTGCGAGCCGGGGTTGAACCGGCGACACATGGATTTTCAGTCCATTGCTCTACCAACTGAGCTATCACACCAACGCTGTCCCCTAAAATAAAATATATCAGGGATATCTTTTAGGGATTGCAAATATATGATTCTATGTGTTTACAAACAAAAGTTAGCTCGTTTTTATAAAAATGACCAATTCTTCAAATGATTGCTTTGTATTGTCTGCTATAAGTTAATCATAAATGGAAGAATAATTAGTACCATTTTTTTGATAATTATATAATCTCTTTGCTTTTTTAGAGATCTTTATTGGATTAAAAAAGAAATAATGGTCTATCCTATTTATCATAGCCATATCCAAAGAACATGTTTATATATGTCTTTCTTTTATCAGACTTTTATAATATCCCCAATCACTTTTTCTAAACAAGAAAAAATCTTTTAAAGGCAAACTGAATTCTTTAATAAATAATCTTAGTACAAAAAGAAAATAAACCAAATAGCCACAACTGCTTACAGCTGCAGCTGCGTTGATTCCATATTTTGGAATTAAAAGCAGATCTCCTAAAATCACAACAATCAAAGCCAGCGAACAGCCTTTCAAATTAATCATTACTTGATTACGCCCCGAATAAAAAGTTGCGAAAGTATGTAGCGCAGAAAAACCAATAATGCCAGGTATATAAAACAAAAAGCTCGTGTACATTAAGGAAAAGCTATTTCCGAAAACAAACGGAAAAAACCATTTACCAATTATGATTAAAATAAAACAAGCTACAGAATAAAACAAAAAGATGGATCTTGTTAAAAAAGGAATTAATTCCTTTACTTTTTGTTGCGCCCCACTACTAGCTAAAGGATACAATACGGTGGTTAACATACCTGGAAATACAAAAAACAATTGCACCATTTTTGACACTAGAATATAATTACCCATTTCCTTTGAAGAACAGTAATAATTAACAAACCAATAATCAATTCTAAAACAAAAGAATATTATCAAATTGCTAAAAAACACCAAGGATAAATATTTGAACAGGCTTGATAATTCTATTCTATTCAGCAAAGAAAATCCGATAAAATTTGTATTGGAGCGAAGAAGAGAAATAAATAACACAAGGCCTTGAACAAGAAAACTTGCGAAATAAAAAGTAAGAAATCTTTCGCTTGTAATCAAGCCATTTTCGTTGATAAAAAACACCATTAAGAGTAGTGTTATTCCAATTCCAATTGAAATTAAATTTGGAAGAATAAATTTGTTTTGAGCGTAATAAAAACTGCCCATAAAAGCGGTCATGATATTTCCTACAATAAAGAGAAGAGCATTTGAATAATGAGTAAGAAAAAAGCCGTTTAAAAAAACAGGCCTTACTAAAAGAAAAACCAAACACAGTATTATAGCAATCGTTGTGATCCACAAAACAGCAAAATGAAAAAGTTTAAAAAGCTTAATTTCTTTTCCAGAAGCGAAGAAAATAATGGCAGATTCAAAACTGATACTGAGAAGAAGGGTTATAAAAGCACAGTTATTAATGACATAAAAAATGGTTCCACTTATCGACGCTTGAAAATACCTAGCAATAGTTAAGGATAAAATAATATTCAGCAGATAGTAAAGCCCTCGCCAAATTATATTTTGCTTAAATAGTTTTGCTATGCTTCCCATTTAAATAATGAATGAAAAATAAAAATGCAATATAAACTATACGGCGTAAATAAAGCCAGAGGAGTAATCTGGCTTTATAAAATAGAATTTTTTATTTTTTTAAAAGAAGCTAATTACCATATTCACACAAGAACTTTATTCGCATGATTTTTAGTTGCTCCCAATTATAGTCACCATCTGCCAATTCTTCTTGTGCAATTTGTAAAGAAGACGTGTCGCAGCTTTTAAAATAATTTATAATTTCTTCTTGTTCGTATTCGTCAACCATATCATTAATAGCATAGTTGAGATTTAATTTAGTTCCACTTGCAACAATCGTTTCCATTTCTTCAAGCAGCTCATCAATTTTAAGATCTTTATTTTTTGCAATCGTTTCTAAGGGAATTTTTTTATCTACATTTTGAATAATAAAAATCTTGTTGTTGTTTCTATTCAAAACACTTTTCATCACAAAATCATCTGGCTTAATAACATCATGCTCTTCTACATATTCGGTGATCAAATCAATAAAAGGTTTTCCATACCGGAGCGTCTTTCCTTTACTCACACCGCTTATTTTTTCCAGCTCTTCTGTACTTGTTGGATACATCGTAGCCATATCTTCCAAAGAGCTCTCGAGGAATATTACAAATGGCGGCAGATTTTTTTCTTTTGCCACACGCTTTCTTAAATCTTTTAAAGCATTCAATAGCTTTTCATCCGTAGCCCCAGTTGCAGCGTTGCCTTCAATAGTTTCCTCGTCATCAGCATTAGCTTCTTCAAAAAGGTTATTTAATGCAATTTTAAAAGCCGTTTGTTTTTTTAAAAAAGCCGTTCCTTTAGTTGTGTTTTTCAATACACCATATTCAACAATATCTTTTTCTAACAAACCATGAAGCAGCATCTGGCGAATCAAGCTATTCCAATAATGAGCGTCCTTATCATTTCCACTTGCAAACACGTCCAACGCATCGTGTCTGTACATTTGAACTTGCGTGGTGGCCTTTCCTGTGAGGATATGAACAAGGTATTCAATTGTAAAATGTTCTCCCAATGCGTTAATTGCTTTTAAAACAACGACTACTCCTTCTTTAGCTTCAACTTTTTCTTTCGGGTTCAGGCAATTGTCACACTGTCCGCAGCTTTCACTGTCATTATATTCCTCCCCAAAATAATAGAGCAATGTTTTTCTTCTGCACACACTGCTTTCGGCATAAGCAAGGGTTTCATTAATTAATTGTGCACCAACTTCTCTTTCGCTGAGAGGTTTGTCTTTCATTAAATGCTCTAGTTTCGCGATATCTTTATGTGAGTAATACAGCAGACATTTTCCTTCCATACCATCTCTTCCTGCACGGCCTGTTTCCTGATAATAATTCTCAATAGATTTTGGAATATTATAGTGTATCACAAAACGAACATCAGGCTTGTCTATTCCCATTCCAAATGCAATAGTAGCAACAATCACATCAACATCTTCATTCAAAAACTGGTCCTGTCTTGTGGCCCTGAGTTTCGTATCTAAACCGGCGTGGTAGGCAACAGCTTTAATACCATTAGCTATGAGCATATTGGCCAGATCTTCTGTTGTTTTGCGATTAAGTGTATAAATAATGCCGCTCTTATTCTTGTGAAGTTGAATAAACCTTACAATACTTTTATTGGTTTGTTCAAGGTTTACTTTTGGCAATATTTCATAATAAAGATTGGGCCTGTTAAACGAAGAAACAAAAATAGCCGTAGTTCTTAATCCTAAATTCTTGACAATATCACTTTTTACTTTTGGGGTAGCCGTAGCTGTCAGTGCGATAATTGGAATATTCGGATTAATCAAATCCATCATTTCTTTTAACCTGCGGTATTCTGGTCGAAAATCATGACCCCATTCTGATATACAATGCGCTTCATCAACCGCAAAAAAAGACACGGTGATAGATTTGAAAAAATTAATATTTTCTTCTTTAGTCAATGTTTCCGGAGCAACGTAAAGCAGTTTTGTTTTACCACTTATAAGATCATCTTTCACCAGTTTTTGTTGTCCCTTATTAAGCGTGCTATTTAGGAAATGTGCAACATTATCTTTACTACTATAACTTCTTACTAAATCCACCTGGTTTTTCATTAGAGCAATCAGCGGGGAGACAATAATAGCAACGCCATCTTTCATCATTGCCGGCAATTGATAACAAAGACTTTTTCCTCCGCCCGTAGGCATGATTACAAATGCATCCGTACCCGATAAAACAGTTTGAATAATTTCTTCCTGTGGTCCCTTAAACTGATCAAATCCAAAATATTGTTGAAGCTGTTCGGTTAGATCGCTCGAATTAGCGAGAGTGACGGGTTCTTTTATACTTATTTTTTTGGTACTTATTTTTTTTGCTGTGGCCATAACTTCACCTATTTCTCTGAATAAATTTGAATAGAGCTTACACTATAGTTCCTCTTTTTCAAAAGCAAACGAAGTTAATCTTAAAACTTTGCAATTACAACCGTATTTATGTTAATATAAATTTAGTAAAACTTGATCCCAGTATATTCTTTCCCCTCCATTAAGTAATGAAAATCCGTTATTGGCTTTATTTTTTACACAAATCATTGTCTGTTAAACAGATAGCTAAACTATTGGCATTCTTTGTGTTTTGCCTTAATTGAAGTAGGTTTGCGACTTAATTTAATGACAAGAGAAATAATCATATCATCTGCATTGAGAACCTTGGAGTTGCAAGCCAATGCTGTTAAAGAGTTAAATGCTTTTATAAATGACGATTTTGTAAAAGCGGTTGAGCGAATAGTAGCTGGCAAGGGAAGGCTTGTGGTTAGCGGAATTGGAAAAAGTGCCATAGTTGCTCAAAAAATTGTCTCCACATTAAACAGTACCGGAACACCTTCTATTTATATGCATGCTGCGGATGCGATTCATGGCGATTTGGGAATGATACAAGCGGATGATGTTGTAATGGTCATTAGTAAAAGCGGTAATAGTCCCGAAATAAAAGTGTTGATTCCTTTGGTAAAAGGTTTCGGGAATATGGTTATTGGGATGGTTGGTAATACACAATCTTTCTTAGCAGAAAATGCGAATATTTTAATAAACACTTCGGTTTCTCAAGAGGCTTGTCCTAATAATTTAGCCCCAACAACAAGTACAACAGCACAAATGGTAATGGGCGATGCGCTTGCTATTTGTTTAATGGAATTAAAAGGATTTAACAGCGATGATTTTGCAAAGTTTCATCCAGGTGGATCCTTAGGAAAAAGATTATATTTACGTGTATCAGATTTATTATCAGCTAATCAAAAGCCATTTATAGCTCCTGAATCTTCCATAAAAGAAGCGATAGTAGCGATATCAAAAAGTAGGTTAGGTGCTGCTGCGGTAATTAATGAAAGTAACCAGATTTGTGGCATTATTACAGATGGAGATTTAAGAAGAATGCTTGAAAAAATGGATAATTTATCTATACTCCAAGCTAAAGATATCATGAATACTTCTCCAAAGAAAATCAACCGCGATGCGCTTGCTGCTGAAGCATTAGAGTTGATGAGGCAAAACAATATCAATCAATTATTAGTGGTTGACAATGAGCAGTATTCAGGGATTATCCATATTCAAGATTTAATCAGAGAAGGCATTATTTAAAACGAATTCTTTATGAACAAGAATCATTATGTAGCCATTATGGCTGGCGGCATTGGAAGTAGATTTTGGCCGATGAGCAGAACAAATTACCCAAAGCAATTTCTCGACATTTTAAATACCGGAAAAACACTCATTCAATCAACCTATGATCGGTTTGTAAAGTTTATTCCTGCAGAAAATATTTATATAGTTACTTCTGATAGTTACAAAGAAATTGTTCAGCAACAATTGGAGCATCTGCCTGTTGAAAATATTTTATGTGAACCATCAAGAAAAAACACCGCACCTTGTATTGCGTATATTTCTTACAAATTATCACAATTAAATCCAGAGGCCAATTTAATTTGTGCCCCTGCGGATCATTTAATTACAGACGAAGTTTCTTTTCAAAATATTTGCCTAGCTGCCTTGACTTTTACTTCAAATATAAAAGCCTTGGTTACATTGGGCATTAAGCCAACAAATCCAAATACCGGGTATGGCTACATCCAATACGAGCAACTATCGGTTAGCGATAACGTTTTTAAAGTAAAAACTTTTACAGAAAAACCAGATCGTGAATTAGCGAAAACATTTGTTGCCAGTGGAGATTTCCTATGGAACGCCGGTATTTTTGTTTGGGAGATAAAAAACATCATCAAGTCATTCGAAAAACATCTGCCTGAAATTCATGAAATGTTTGACGCAGAAAAAGAATATTTTAATACCAAAGAAGAGAGCGAAGCCATTGAAAGAATCTACCCACAGTGTGTAAACATTTCAATTGATTATGGCATTATGGAAAAGGCGGACAATGTATATGTAATGCCAGCCTCTTTTGGATGGAGTGATTTAGGTACATGGGCCAGCGCATACGAAACCTTGGAGAAAGATTATTTGGATAATGCTGTAGCCGGAAATAATGTAATGATTATTGATGCTACAAAAAACATGATACATGCTGATAATAAAAAATTAATTGTACTTCAGGGTCTTGAAGATTTTATTGTCGTTGATACAAAAGATGTTTTGTTGATTTGTAAAAAAGAAAAAGAGCAGGAAATTAAAGAATACGTTGCGGAAGTGAAGCGCAACAAAGGAGATAAGTTTCTTTAAATAATTACAACATTCTATTCACCTTTCAATCCTTTCGCTGTTGAATCCTTCTATACAAAGCAAGTTGCCCAATGTAGGCACCACTATTTTCACCGTAATGAGTGCCCTTGCTACCAAGCATAATGCGATCAATCTTGGACAAGGGTTTCCTGATTTTGGAATGAATGAAAAACTTACCAGCTTAGTAAACGAGGCGATGAAATCTGGTAATAACCAGTATGTTCACATGTGTGGGTTGCCGTTATTACGTGAAAGGTTAGCCGAAAAAGTAAATCATGATTATGGCTGCAATGTAAATCCGGAATCAGAAATAACTATTACGCCCGGAGGCACTTACGCGATTTATACAGCATTCACAACAATACTACAACCTGGAGATGAAGTTATTTTATTTGAACCAGCGTATGATTCTTATGTGCCGAATATTGAAATAAATGGTGGCATTGCAATAGGAATTCCGTTGCTTTATCCCGATTATGCGATTGACTGGAAAAGCGTAAAAGAAAAAGTAAATTCAAAAACAAAAGCAATAATAATTAACACGCCACACAATCCAACTGGCAGTGTTTTGTGCGAAGAAGATATTGAACAATTAAGAAGCATTGTAAAAGATACCGGCATATTTATTATTAGCGATGAGGTCTACGAGCATTTAATATTTGATCAGAAACAGCATCTTTCTATACTTCGATATCCTGATTTGTTGGAGAGAAGTTTTGTTTGCTTTTCTTTTGGAAAAGTTTATCACTGTACAGGATGGAAGCTAGGTTATTGTATTGCTCCAGTTGACATCATGAAGGAGTTTAGAAAAGTCCACCAGTTCAATTGTTTCACTTGTCATAGTCCAACACAATATGCGCTTGCTGAATTTCTTGCCGAGAAAAATCAATACCAGGAACTTGGTTTTTTTCTTCAGCAAAAAAGAGATTATTTTCAATTGTTGATGCAACAAACAAGATTAAAACCATTGCCATCTTTTGGAAGTTATTTCCAGTTGTATAGTTATGAAGGGATCAGTGATGAAAGTGAGAAAGATTTTGCCATTAAGCTTACACAAGAGGCAGGTGTAGCGACAATACCTGTGTCAGCATTTTATAAAATCCCTATAGATAATAAAGTTTTAAGATTTTGTTTTGCAAAAAAAGAGGCCACTTTAGAAGTGGCCGTAAACAGATTGGTTAAATATTTTAATTAAATAAGTGCCGATTAATTATTCAACATTAAAGGCATTACCAGCATTAAAAGTTCTTCGTTTGCTCCTTGTTCGCTTGGCTTAAGAATACCTGCTTTTGTTGAAGTGCTTAATTCCATTACTACTTCTGAAGTATCTGCACCGTTGAGCATTTCTATTAAGAATTTTGCATTGAAAGCAATTTGTAAATCTTCACCATCATATTGGCAGGTCATGCGTTCGTTTCCTTCATTGCTAAAATCAACATCTTGGGCGGTAAGCTGAAGTTGGTTACCGCTAATGGCCAATGCAATTTGATTAGTGCTTTTGTTGCTAAATACGCTTACCCTTTTTAAGGCATTTTGAAAATCATTTCTGTTAGCAATCATTTTATAAGGATTGTCAGTTGGTATAACCACTTTATAATCAGGAAAACGTGCATCAATCAAACGACAAACCAATTCTGTGCTTCCGTGAGTAACAAAAAGGTGATTGCTATTATAAGAAAGTGTTAGCTCATCTTCGTTGTCGGGCAAGGAGTTCTTTAAAAGACTTAATGGTTTTTTAGGAACAATAAAAGAATCTTTCTGTGGACATTTTACATCATTTCTGGTGTAGCGTACCAATCTATGAGCATCTGTAGCTACAAAAGTGATTCCTTTTTTATCCAGTTCAAAATATACGCCAGTCATTGCAGGACGAAGATCATCACTGCTTACAGCGAAGATCGACTTATTAATTGCTGTAACGAGAGCGGTAGATGTCATTTTGAAAGAATTGGCATCATCAGCTTGTGGCTCACGAGGAAAATTATCAGGATTTTCACCCATTACTTTATACTTTCCATTATCACTCGTAATTTCAATACCATAATTTTTATCAACATTGAAAGTAAGCGGCTGCTCAGCAATATTTTTAAGAGAATCAATTAAGATTTTTGCTGGAATACACACTTTTCCGGTATCCTTTGCCTCAATATCCATATGTATTTTCATTACTGTTTCCAAGTCGGTAGCAACAACAGTTAATTTGTTTTTTTCAATTTCAAAAAGAAAGTCTTCCAAAATTGGCAAGACAGTATTATTATTGATAACGCCACCGATTTGTTGCAGTTGTTTCAATAAGGCCGAAGATGATACGATAAACTTCATAGTAAAAAATTAATTAGATGCGCCAAAGATAAAATATTGCAGTTAATGAAAGCAAGTTAATTTCATACTAATTTCAAACATTCAATCTACATAATTATTAACATCCGATGGGGCCATTAAATATAGGGATAGAAAAAGCCACTCAAAAAGTAAAGCAATATTGCGCTTATCAGGAAAGAAATCATGATGAAGTGAGGCAAAAGCTGTACACATATGGATTATACCAAGATCAGGTGAATAGTGTATTATCGCAGTTGATAGATGAAAACTACTTAAATGAGGAAAGGTATGCCATTGCATTTGCAGGAGGAAGATTCCGAATAAAGGATTGGGGAAGAGTAAAAATAAAATATGAACTCAAAAAACACCAGGTTAGCGAATATTGTATAAAACAAGCACTTTTAAACATAAGTGAAGAAGAATATCAACAAAAATTAGAGAAATTAGCAGCAATAAAATTAAAGTCATTAAAAGGCGAAAAAAACGAATTTATCAAAAAAAAGAAGCTACAATCGTATTTAATGCAAAAAGGGTATGAATCTTATTTAATTAACGAGCGGCTTCAAAAAATGTAATTATAGTATGTCCGAAGATTTAATAATAGCAACAGGATCAAAAGATGAGCAATATCAACATATAACCCGCCAAATAAAGGCGTTAATAGAAGGCGAGGAAGATGTCATTGCTAACTTGGCAAACATTGCAGCATCTTTAAAACAACAATTTAATTGGTTGTGGGTGGGATTTTATTTGGTAAAAAATGAAGAATTGGTCCTTGGTCCTTTTCAGGGACCTGTTGCCTGCACAAGGATTAGAAAAGGCCGTGGTGTTTGCGGAGCTGCATGGTTACAAGCAGAAACGATTATTGTAGATGAGGTTGCGCTGTTTCCGGGACATATTGCCTGTAGCAGTTTGTCGAAGTCTGAAATTGTAGTACCTCTTATAAAAGAAGGAGAAGTATGTGGAGTATTGGATGTAGACAGCGAAGAATTAGCTGCTTTTGATGCAATTGATAAAACAAATTTAGAATTAATTATTTCACTCTTAACCCCGTAGGGGTGAAATTATTCCACAAGAGAAGAGAGAATCCACAACCCCATTGGGGTGAAATTACTCTACGACACCCCCCAGCTTGTATTACCATCCTTATCATCTTTAATTACCATCCCCATTTCAATCAATTGATTTCTGATTTTATCGGAAGTAGCGAAGTCTTTTTTTGATTTGGCTTCTTTGCGTATATCAAGGAGCAATTGCATCACTGGAGTAAGTAATGTATTATTTGACTCATCAATATTTTTTAGTCCGAAAATGTTTTCTAAAAAATCCGCGAACTTATTTTTCATTAATTCCAGTGTTTCGCTTTTAATAGCGGTTGCAGGAATAAGACCATCCTTTAAAGAATTAATAACAGGAGCCATTTCAAACATATTTGCGATAACCCTTGGTGTGCCGAAGTCATCATCCATAAATTCTTCAAACTCGTTTAGCCAGGTATTAATTTTAGTATCGAGTTCAATATCGGTTGCGTTTTTGTTTTTTTCAAAAGATAATTTTTTCAAAACTTCAAAGGCTTCCCATAATCTTTTAAAAGCTTTCTCGCTTGACATCAGCGCTTCATTGCTAAAATCGAG
>CALQJK010000031.1:0-11865 GCA_943330875.1 Chitinophaga pinensis | reverse complement strand
TTTCCGACAATATTCAAAGAAAATCATCAGGGATATATCAATGAAATCATCAACGAAATGCTGCCTGTAATTGCTCAAGAAAAATTAGCAGATTATATAGATGTGTTTTGTGAATCAGGTTTTTTCTCTGCTGAAGAAATGGAGCAAATTTGCAATGCTGGACTACAATATGGCTTAAAACCTAAATTACATATCAACCAGTTAAATAGCATTGGAGGCATTCAATCTGCTATAAAAATGAATGCATTATCTGTAGATCACTTAGAAACTATGACTGACCAGGATATTCAAGATTTATCAAGATCAACTACAATTGGAACGTTATTGCCAACCGCAGCCTTCTTTTTACGAATGCCATACCAACCGGCAAGAAAATTAATAGATGCCAATTGTGCCATTGCTATTGCATCTGATTTTAATCCGGGCTCTACACCAAGTGGCAATATGAATTTCGTTGTATCACTTAGTTGTATTCAAATGAAAATGCTTCCTGAAGAAGCTATAAATGCCGCCACTACAAACGGTGCTTTTGCAATGGAAGTGGAGAAAGAACTGGGAAGTATTTCTATAGGCAAAAAAGCAAATTTTATTTTCACCAAACCTATACCATCTTTAGCATATCTTCCTTATTCTTTCGGAACTAATTTAATTGATAAGGTTATGATTAACGGACAATTTTTGAATTAATATAAATTGAATTTTATGCAACAACTAATTGAATGTGTACCTAATTTTTCTGAAGGAAATGATTTAACTATCATCAAACAAATTACTGATCAGATTGAATCTGTTGAAGGGGTAAGGCTATTAAATGTTGATCCAGGGAAAGCGACAAATAGAACCGTTGTTACTATGGTGGGTCAACCCGAAGCTATAATTGAAGCGGCTTTCAGAGCTATAAAAAAAGCTGGCGAATTAATTGACATGAGTAAGCACAAAGGTGAGCATCCAAGAATGGGTGCTACAGATGTTTGTCCGCTGATACCTATCGCAAATATTAGCATGGAAGAAACTGCAATTTTTGCGCAGCAATTGGCAAAGCGTGTTGGTGAACAATTAGATCTTCCTGTTTATTTATACGAATCAGCACAGCCCAATAAAGAAAGAAACAATTTATCTATAATTCGAGCTGGAGAATATGAAGGATTTGCAAAGAAAATTTTATTACCAGAATGGAAACCAGATTTTGGCCCAGCAATATTTGATGCGAAAAGAGGTGCTACGGTAATTGGTGCAAGAGATTTCCTTGTTGCATATAATGTAAATCTTAATACTACTTCAACAAGAAGAGCAAATGCCATCGCTTTTGACATCAGAGAAGCGGGTAGGGTTAAACGTGAAAATGGCAAAATTGTAAATGATGAGCATGGTAACCCTGTAAATATTCCTGGAAGTTTAAAATCTGTAAAAGCAATTGGATGGTTTATTGAAGAATATGGTATTGCTCAAATTTCCATTAACCTTACTAATATAAATGTAACTCCTGTACATATTGCATTTGATGAAGCATGCAAAAAAGCAAATGACAGAGGTATCCGGGTAACAGGAAGTGAATTAGTGGGTTTAATTCCTTTAAAAGCAATGACTGATGCTGGAAAATACTTTTTGAATAAACAACAAAGATCAATTGGCGTTAGTGAAAAAGAACTGATAAAAATTGCCATAAAATCAATGGGATTAGATGAATTATCACCTTTTAATCCGGAAGAACGTATCATTGAATACATGCTGGCTAATAAAACTGATACTATATTAATCGATATGACCTTGACCGCATTTGCAGATGAAACTGCAAGTGAAAGCCCTGCGCCCGGTGGAGGATCTATTGCAGCTTATGTTGGAACATTAGGAATTTCGCTCGCTACTATGGTTGCTAATTTATCTTCTCATAAAACAGGCTGGGATGACAAATGGGAAGATTTTAGTCAATGGGCTGAAAAAGGCCAGCGTATTAAACAACAACTTTTAAAATTGGTTGATGAAGATACCAGCGCGTTTAATAATATTATGACTGCTTTTGGTTTACCAAAGGACTCTCCAGAAGAAAAAACAATTAGAACAAACGCCATACAAACCGCAACAAAAAATGCCATTCATGTACCTTTCAACGTTATGCAGCTTGCATTTGAAAGCATGGACATTATTAAAGCAATGGCAACTATTGGAAATCCAAATTCTGTTTCAGATGCAGGGGTAGGAGCTCTTTGTGCAAGGACTGCAGTTATGGGTGCCTTTATGAATGTGCGCATCAATGCTAAAGATTTTGAGGATAAAACTTTTGTGGATCAAATTATTTTAAAAGGGAAAAAAATAGAATCGGATACGATTGCTCTTGAAGCTGAAATATTAGCTATGGTGAACAACAAGATTGGGATTTAAACCCGGATTTTGCAGTTGGAATTGTAGTGAAAGAAAAAAAGGCAATAAAAAGGAGTGGTTGAGCCGATTTTGTTGGTCGAAAACATAGTAAACTATGATAAGATCAAAAAATCAATCAATCGCTAGTATTTGCAGCATTTTTTTCTTGTAATAGATTTCAACTGCAAAATCTGGGTAAAAGATATATGATAGAATTCGCTAGAAATGATTAGTTTTGGTTCTTAAATTTTAAAAAAAACTTCTTTATGAAGCATATTAAATTAACAGTTGCAGCTCTTTCGGTAATATTATTAATAACATCTTGTAAGAAAGATCCAAATCTGGTAACTACTACAGATCCAGTTGGTGCTCCGATTATTGTAGCGCCTGTGGCTCCTCCAACAGCATCAACTGACAGTTCTATAATTTTAGGAAATCCAAGTGGAGCTTCTGATGATGCTCTCGATACTAGTAATTTTCTCATGAGAGAATTATATTATGCTGTATCCTATAATCGTGATTTAGGTCGACCAAACTGGGTAAGTTGGCATGTAGTTCCATCCGATTATGGAGCTGTTTCAAGATTGGAGGATTTCAGGGAAAATCCAAATCTTCCATCTGGTTGGTATCAAGTAACGGCAACCAGCTTTGCTCCTTACACTACTTATGGATTTGATAAAGGCCATATGTGCCCTTCGGCCGATCGTACGTCTTCACCTGAAGCCAATTCCTCTACTTTTCTAATGACAAATATTATAGCACAAGCTCCAAACAATAATCAATTAACTTGGGCTCGCCTTGAAAATTATTGCAGAGACAGTTTAGTTAAGAGATATGGGAATGAATTGTATATAATTGCTGGTACATTAGATGAGGGGGGTATTGGGAAATACGGTCCTTATTCCACTTTAGACAATGGAAGAGTGTCTGTGCCTGCCTTTGTATGGAAAGTGATTGTAGTAATTCCAAGTGGGTCAGGGCCAAATGATATTTCAAATGTAAAAAATACAACCAGGGTTATAAGTGTAATGATGCCGAATGATCAAAATATTGGAACAAACTGGCGCCAGTACAGAACTTCTGTTGATGCTATCGAACAACAAACAGGTTATGATATCATATCAAAAGTTTCTCCTTCGGTACAAAATGTTATTGAAGCACGTATTGATAACTTATAACTAAAAAGTAAACGCAGCTATTTTTTCTAATCGACATTTTACAAACAACCCATTCTGCCTCCATCAACAGGAAGGTTAATCCCATTTATATAAGAAGCCGCGGGTGAACAAAGGAATGCAACTGCAGCGCCTAATTCGTTAGGTTGTCCTATTCTTCCTGCAGGAATTTCTTTAACGAGGTCATCCATAATTTCTTGTTCGGTATGTCCAGTTGAGGAAGCTTTTTTCTTGATGATATAATCTGCTCTTCCAGTCTGCGTAAATCCTGGCAATACATTGTTTACGGTAATACCATAATGACCAAGTTCTGCAGCCAAGGTCTTACTCCAATTAGCCACAGCAGCTCTGATAGTATTGCTAACGCCTAATCCCTGAATAGGTTGTTTTACAGAAGTAGAAATGATATTGATAATTCTTCCGAAGTGGCTTGTCTTCATTCCTGGTACAATTGCCTGCACTAAAATATGATTACAAATTAAATGGTTATTAAATGCTTGCATAAACTCATCAATATTGGCATTCATAGCAGTTCCACCAGCTGGGCCTCCAGTATTATTTACCAATATCTGAATGGAATGGTTCCCTGATAAATAATTATCAATAGCCATCTTAACAGTTTGATGATTAGAGAAATCTGCGACTATGTAGCTGTGCTTTTGACCGGCAGAAACATCCAATAAACCTACAACTGATTTTAATTTCTCTTCATCTCTTGCCATTAGAATCACAGTCGCTCCAAGCAATGCAATTTCAATAGCCGACGCTAATCCAAGTCCTTGAGTACTTCCACAAACTAGTGCTGATTTACCTTTTAAATTTAAATCCATATGATGTTTTATTTTTTATTTTCTATGAAATTTGTTTCTATTTTCAACTGCTCTACTACATTATAAATTATCGGACAAATACTGTAATGAATCAATGTGCCAAACAAACGATCCGTAAAATGAGGTCTATTCAAATGAGGAAATTCTCTGCACTCCTTAAATCTATTTTCATAAATAGTGCATTTTTTTTCCTTCAAAAAATGACAAGGAATAGTGTTTATAATTAACTGGCCTTCCAAACTTTCTTCAATATATTTTTCTTTAAAATCAGTTTTACTCATTAATAAATGTTCCGCAACTTTTTCTGATTCTGGTTCAGTAACATTAATCATCAGTCCATTACAACAAGCGCCACAATCCGTACAATCTATTTTTTCTTCTACAATGTCATTAATCTTGAATACTAGGTTGTCAATGGAAGCAGCATCTTTCTTTTTTAAAAAAATCCGGAAAGCATTGTTCTCCTCCTGACGAGTATTTGCAAGATTTGCGATGGTTTCTCTATTCGACTCTATATAATTGGACAAATATTGTAGCTTTTAAATGAAGTGACAAAGCTAATTAAATAAGTACGATTTGAGGTTTTCAATATGTAAACAACATAAATAAAGGCCAAAAAAGCTATTAAAAACAGAAAAACAAAGTTTACACACATTATATTAATGATGTGGATAAATGTATACTACTAAAAATCAAGTCATTCTGTTATATTCGCAAGTTTAAAAAGCATATTTTTTATCCAGAACAATAAGAAAACTAAATTATCAAAATGGCTGAAAAGGAAATATTTGATTATAATGAAGACAGTATAAGAAGTCTGGATTGGAGAGAGCATATCCGGCTTCGTCCTGGGATGTATATCGGCAAGCTTGGAGATGGCAGCAGTGCCGATGATGGTGTTTATGTACTGATCAAAGAAGTTATAGATAATTGTATTGACGAGCATACCATGGGCTATGGTAAACACATTGATGTTAATATTGAAGGAAAAACAATTACCATACGAGATTTTGGACGTGGTATTCCATTAGGTAAAGTGGTTGATGTGGTAAGTAAAATAAATACAGGTGCTAAATACGATAGTAAAGCATTTCAAAAAAGCGTTGGTTTAAATGGAGTTGGTACAAAAGCTGTGAATGCACTTAGTAATTATTTTAAAGTAACTGCTTACAGAGAAGGAAAGGAAAAGACTGCAGAATTTGAAAGAGGCATTCTTAAAAAAGAACACAAAGAAATAGCTACAAAAGAAAGTAACGGCACTTTTGTGACGTTTATACCTGATGAAACGGTGTTCAAAAATTTCCACTTTGTTCAGGAATATTTGGATAACCAATTTTGGAATTATTGCTACTTGAATGCAGGATTGATTTTAAATTTAAATGGTAAAAAATACGTTAGTAAAAATGGCTTACTGGATTTACTGCAACGTAAAACAAATGAAGATGAAATCAGGTATCCTATTATTCATATAAAAGGAGAGGATATAGAAGTTGCCTTTACTCACGGAAACGGATATGGCGAAGAATATTATAGTTTTGTAAATGGTCAGTTTACAACACAAGGAGGAACACATCTTGCAGCTTTCAGAGAAGGATACGTAAAGACCATCAGAGAGTTTTTTAAGAAAGATTATGATGCTTCTGATATCAGAGGAAGTATTTGTGCAGCTGTTTCTGTAAGAGTGCAAGAGCCTGTTTTTGAAAGCCAGACTAAAACGAAATTAGGTTCTCAAACAGTTTATGAGAATGGGCCAAGTATGAAAAATTTCGTTGGCGATTTTTTAATGAAAGAATTAGATAATTATCTTCATCGAAATCCAACTATTGCAGATTCCATAAAAAAACGCATTGAACAAAATGAAAGAGAGCGTAAAGAATTAGCAGGAATAAAAAAACTGGCTAATGAAAGAGCAAAAAAAGCCAATTTACACAACAAGAAATTACGTGATTGCAAATACCATTATAATGATGAACCTACTGGGAAAGAAAAAGATATCATTATTGAAAAACAAAAAGAGTCTTCTATTTTTATTACAGAAGGAGATAGTGCAAGTGGTTCTATAACAAAAGCCAGAAGTGTAAATACGCAGGCTGTATTTAGTCTTCGTGGTAAACCATTGAATTGTTATAGTCTTACAAAAAAAATAGTATATGAAAACGAGGAATTCAATTTATTACAACATGCTTTAAATATAGAAGAAGGTTATGAAGGCTTGCGTTATAATAATATTATTATAGCTACGGATGCGGATGTGGATGGTATGCATATTAGACTATTGTTAATGACTTTCTTTTTGCAATTCTTTCCTGATCTGGTAAAAAATGGTCATGTTTATATTTTGGAAACACCTTTGTTCAGAGTAAGAAACAAACAGGAAACTATTTATTGTTATGATGAGACGGAGAAAAGAGCGGCAATGAAAAAACTGGGTGTAAAACCTGAAATAACAAGATTTAAAGGATTAGGTGAAATTAGTCCAGATGAATTTGCACGCTTTATTGGAGTAGACATGAAATTGCAACCCGTAATCATGGATCAGGGAGAACATGTACAAAATCTACTTGAATATTACATGGGTAAAAACACCCCTCAACGTCAGGATTTTATCATTGAAAACCTAAAAGTAGAATTGGAATTAATTGAAGAATAATGGATTATCGAATTGAATTGAAATTTTCTTTTCACTCAATTCTTAAAGATTATTTTAAAAAAGCTTTATAATTTTTGAACAAATGAAAAATAAAGACAAAAATAAACCACAAATACATTCTACCCTTAAAGAAGACGGCACCACTTTTATTGATAAGTTGAATGATTCCCTTCAAAAAAAAGAAACCCTTATTTTTTGTTTCATTTTGGGTTTAGCTATCTTATTCAGTTGGAAAATATTTGACCCGAGAATTTCATTATCCGGCGATGACTCCTCTTATGTAATGAGAGCGAATGAATTTTTAAAAAATCATACTTTCCCAAGTTATCAAGGCCCATTTTTTCCAATGATTCTTGCTTTGATGATTAAACTAAAAGGCGTAATAGATATACAGTTACTTAAAATGGTTTCGTTTGTATCTTTTATTGCCAGTATTCCTTTTTTCTTTTTTGCATTGAAAGGAAAGTTGAAACCAATGATACTATTGCCTTTCATTGCATTATATGCTTTCAATAGTTTAGAACTTATTTACTCCAGCTTTTTATTATCAGAATCATTTTATCTTCTGCTCGAATCAATTTGTTTTTTCATTTTGCTTAAATTTTGTTTGTCAGATAATAATAAACCATGGATTCATTTTTTAATTCCTTGTATTTTATTAGGTGTTTTTATGTACACTTTGGGCATTACTAGAAACATAGGTATTATCAGCTTCCCATTGGTTATTGTCCCCATGTTATTATTTAAACATTATAAAGCTGCTTTAATAACAGTGCTTGGGTTTTTATTAATGTTAGGTGCATTCTATGCATACAAAGCACAATTTACTGCACCGCCTCAGCTTGACAGCCAGTTAAAAGTGTTATTAAATAAGAATGCTTACTCAGATGCTGATGGTAAAGAAGATGTAGCAGGTTTTTTGGGAAGAGTAGTCGACAATTCTAATCAGTACCTTTCCAAGCATATGCTGAGTAGTATGGGATTTAGAAAAGCTCCAACAGATACTGATGTGCCATTAGGCAACTCCCCAATTGCAACAATTTTCATGTATGCGCTGATGTTATTTGGACTTTATACAGCATATAGAAAAAAGGATCTAATTATTATTATTAATTACTTGTTTGCTTTTGCATTAAGTCTTGCCACATTTGTAATACTTCAGGCTTTTTGGGATCAAGACAGATTAATCCTGATATTTTTCCCCTTCTGGGTTATAGGGTTACTTTATGCGCTCTATCAACTTTCTACTACTTTTCTAAAAGGGATCGGCAGTACGCTATACATCGTTTTGTTTTCTTTAGCCATCATCACCACTGTTGTAAAGTCTGTTGGTTTGTTTGAAGAAAAGTCAACCATAATGAGTGATTTCAATGATGGAGATAAGTACGCAGGATTTGATCCTAATTGGCAAAATTATTTAGCTATGTGTGAATGGTGCAGTAAAAACATTTCCACCAAAGAAAAGATATTGGTACGCAAGCAAGAAATGGGCTATGTAGTTAGCGATGGATATCTATTTGCTGGTGTTTATAAATCTCCCGATAAAACTCAAACGGCAGATACTATTTTAAATTCTTATAAAAGAGAACACATTCGATATATTCTACAAGACCATATTTTTGGTACCGTCACCAATTATTTAAATGTAATTAACAGCGCATATCCGGCAATGTTAAAAGAGACAAAAAGAATTGGCACAAACCCTGATACTGATGCTGTACTTTATGAATTACAATATTAAAATCTACTAATAAACAATTATGAATATTTCACCAACAACTCATCAAAAGAAAATTCACGACTATTTCGAAGGCATAGCCCGTGAATATAAAAGTTACCGAAGAAAATTCAACTACTATTACAATGACCTTGTAAAATATTGCAACTATTTTATTCATCCTGATAATAGTGTATTGGAAATCGGTTGTTCTACAGGTCAAACTATTTCTAAAATTAAAGGGAGCTATAAAGCAGGAATTGATTTCTCTGAAACGATGATTGCCGAAGCTAAAATCAATTGCCCATCAGTTGATTTTTATGTAATGAATGCAGAGGAAATTACTATTGATCAAAAATTTGATGTCATTATCATATCTAACGTTATTGGATATCTGGAAAACGTTCAGGATGTACTGCTTCAAATTAGAAAAGTTTCGCATCCACAAACAAGAATTATCATTACGCATTATAATTATTTATGGGAATCTTTGTTGCATTTCGCAGAGTTTATTGGGCTCAAGAAAAAAAGTCCACAGCAAAACTGGCTTTCCAGAAAGGACATCACCAATTTATTAATGCTTGCTAATTTTGATACTTACAGAGAAAGTAAAAGAATGTTGATTCCTGTGAATATCCCAGTACTGTCCTGGCTTTTCAATAAATACATTGCACAATTACCGCTTATCAAGCATTTGTGTTTAAGTCAATTCGTTTTTGCAAGACCAGTTCAACTCGCTCAGGAAAACAACCAGCAAACACAATATTCAACTACTATTGTAATCCCTGCTCGTAATGAAGCAGGTAATATTGAGAATGCGATTCTTCGATTACCTCCATTTGGTTCTAAACAAGAAATTATTTTTGTTGAAGGGAATAGTACCGATAATACCTGGGAAGTTATTCAACAGATAAAAGAGAAGTATAGCCATTCACATAATATTGTAATAACGCAGCAAGAGGGAAAGGGAAAAGGTGATGCCGTTAGAAAGGGTTATTCCATTGCTACTGGCGATATATTAATGATTTTAGATGCGGATCTTACAGTGCCTCCTGAAGAGTTGCCAAAGTTTTACAATGCCATTGCTACAGGTAAAGCTGAGTTTATAAATGGATCAAGATTGGTATATCCTATGGATGATAATGCCATGCAATTCTTAAATACTTTAGGTAATAAATTTTTTGGTGCGGCCTTTTCCTGGTTTATACAGCAGCCTATTAAAGATTCTCTTTGCGGAACTAAAGTCATGTTTAGAAAAGATTATGAAAAGCTCGTTCAGAACAGAAGCTTTTTTGGAGAATTTGATCCGTTTGGTGATTTTGATTTACTTTTCGGCGCATATAAATTAAATCTCAAAATCATTGATTTGCCAATCAGATACAGAGAACGTGTTTATGGCAGTACTAATATTTCAAGATTTAAACATGGTGTCATGCTTTTACGCATGTGCTGGTTTGCGTTGTGGAAAGTGAAATTTATTTAACCCTAAATAGAAAAATAGATAAATGATACATATTGTTTTTAATGACCCAGATATTGCTCCATTGAAAGCAGCAATTGCAATGGATGAAAGTTTACAAGGAGAGGTGGTTTTAATCAGAGATGATTTTGCTGTTGGTCCACTGGAAAATATTTACAGTGAAGAAGGTATTGTCGCACGTAAACACTGGTGGCAAAGTATTTTAGCTGGGGGTGATTATGAAAGTAAGTTATCAGAAATGTATGATGATACGGAGACCATCAGTCGTGTTGTAGAAGCCATGAAGGCCAATGAAACTGAAACCATCTGGATTTGGGCTGCTCAAAATAAACACGATGTATCTGGTTACTATTGGCTACTTCCTTTCATGAAAGAATTCCAAGGCCGCGTTTCGATTCTTTATCTAAATAACCTTCCTTTTATCAACGAGAAAGGAAATATTTTTTACCCTGTTTGGCTAGCTGAAATTCCAGCAAAAGAATTTTTAAAAGCAAAAAAACTTGCCAGAGATATTACACTAAGTGAATTCGAAGTGGATCCTGATGAGTGGACAAAAATTTGTACAGAAAATAAAGGCGTTAGAATTCTTGAAGGTGGTAAAAAAATGGCTCAATACGATTATGATTTTTATGACAGCGATTTGAAAAAATTCATTATGCCTGATTGGCAAAAAGCTCAAAAAATTATTCACAACTTTTTAAATAAATCTAAACAAACAACCGGTGAGGCTTACCTGCTTTGGAGATTGAAAACAATGTTGGCGATGGATCAGTTTGATGTGCAAGGGAAAGTTGGCAATATGAAAGACTTTGAATTAAAATATCATTCTACATCAGAATAATATCACACGAATTATATAAATAGAATGGCTACAAAAAAAGTTAAAGAAGAATATACTCACAGTGACAAAGGGGTGAGTGGACAATATAAAACCTGGTTTTTAGATTATGCAAGTTATGTAATACTAGAAAGAGCTGTCCCTGCCGTTGAAGATGGTTTGAAACCTGTGCAACGAAGAATCCTACATGCGATGAAGGAAATGGATGACGGACGTTACAATAAAGTAGCTAATATCATCGGTCAGAGTATGCAGTACCATCCTCATGGAGATGCCAGCATCGGTGATGCGATTGTTAATTTAGGTCAGAAAGATTTATTAATAGATACACAAGGAAACTGGGGAGATGTTCGTACTGGTGATGATGCAGCTGCTGCCAGGTATATTGAAGCACGATTGAGTAAATTTGCTTTAGAAGTTGCATTCAATGCTAAAACTACCAATTGGCAATTGAGTTATGATGGTCGTAAAAATGAACCTGTAACCCTACCCATGAAATTCCCTTTATTATTGGCTCAGGGTGCTGAAGGAATTGCGGTGGGATTAGCTACAAAAATCCTGCCTCATAATTTCTGTGAATTAATTGATGCCTCTATTAAAAATCTTCGTGGAAAAAAGTTTGAAATATTACCTGATTTCCAAACTGGAGGTACCATGGATTCCAGTAACTATATGGATGGCAAAAGAGGCGGAAAAATCAGAGTACGTGCTTCAATAGAAGAACAAGATAAAAAAACACTTGTGATTAGAAGTGTACCCTTTTCCGTTACGACGACTCAATTGATGGAGAGTATTGTAAAAGCAAATGATCAGGGCA
>CALQJK010000030.1:0-12182 GCA_943330875.1 Chitinophaga pinensis | reverse complement strand
TCCATAAATCTACACAAGCACATCCCGAATAACCTGCAGAAATGGCCAAGTCTATCCCGTGTAAATCACAAGCGGTTTCTTTTTTTTGATTAAATGGAGTTGTAATTAATTGCATAATTTCTGCTCCGGGCATTGATGCCTGTTTTATGGAATATTTAATGTGACCTAATTCATTATGAAAAATCTCATGACCAATTATACATGCAAGTTCATCTGATGAATTACAGAAATCATACATTGTAGTAGTTATATAAATCTTACCTCCCGCAGTAAATGCATTTAATTCATCTGAAATTATATAATACAATTGAAAATTAAATCCTCTGGGATTATTAATGCTGGATGTTAGATTATTTAAAATATTTTGGAGGTTCATGTATTTGTCGCCACTAGTAATAAACTCATATTTGTTTATCAAATCTTTATGCAACCTGTTTCCATAACTAACCTCTTGTTTCATATCTACCTCTGTGCCAAAAGCATCAACCACCATGTCATTTATATCGCTGCCATTATTTAGTATTACGGTTTCATTATTATCATTTGCATCTTCTAAACAAGAGAAATCATAACTGATATTCTTAGGTTGATCTGGCTTGTTGTTTCCTATTGGTGTTGTTGTCTCAACAGTAATTTTAGTGTTTCCTGAATCAGATTTTGATGCATCCACATTCTCTATTGGTAATGATTGACTTTTGCTTTCGTTATTATTTATAAAAAATAAAATGCCTCCCATTAGCCCAATTATAATCAACACATATATTATCGTTCTGCCATTGTTTTTTCTAGTATTTATATATTGAGGATAAGATGATGGAGAACTATTTCCCGAACTTGATTCCTTTGGATCTCTCCCTGAATCAATTGGATTATTTTCAATCCATCTATGCCATTGAATGGGCTTGTCTATTCCTAATCTTAAAATATCCCCCTTTGTCAATAATACAGACCCATTTATTTGATTGCCATTAATGAAGCTGCCATTTCTAGAATTAAGATCGGTAATGAAAACATTATTTTGCTCATCTATGAATACCTCCAAATGATATCTTGAAATGGAAACATGAGTCAATATGATATCATTGTCGTGCGCCCTTCCTATTTTAATAGCTTTATGGCTCATCCCTTTTTATTTTTAAACCAACAATTAAATACCATATCAATAAAATAAATATTCTCGTTTATAATTAACAATTACCCGGCTTATTTAAGCTTTATTATTTTGAATAAAATTCATTAATGACATTTGAATGTTATCCATGTACTACCTTTTATTTTTTGAGTTTCATCAGCGGGTATTATAATATTATTATAGTTGTTATTAATATTGCGCAATTCTTCGGAGTCTGAAGGAAAGGCACAACTAATAGAAACGTCATACTTAATTCTAACTCTTAATTGCTTTATTGATTCTCCATCAGCCTTTGTTTCAATTGAAAAAGTTCCATTTGTATTGCGTTTAATAGTTGGAGTAATTATTTTAGGACAACCATTATTTGATTTGTCCCCTTTAACAGTTGGGCAATTATCCTTACTATTTATTACCCCATCACCATCTTTGTCATCTTTCGAAGGAGGAGGTGGTGGTTCCTGTTTTATTGTATTATCAATAGTTTTTTCTTTAACAGCAACCAGCTTACCATCTTCAATTGTAAGTATTACTGTTTTACCATCATTAGTAATTATTTGATCTTCATTTTTTATATCGGTTACAAAAGGTTTTTTATTTGCAGAATCTTTCAGGTCAGCAAAATTCATATTTTCTAAATCGAACTTACTTAATACAGATAGTGATGGAGATGGTTTCGGATAATAATCTACACTAGCATTATAATAATAAAATGCCAGCAAGAGAAATGCAATAAATAATATTGCACTAAATATAATGATGGGTTTTTTATTGTTCTTTTTTGAAGGTGCGGCTTTAGTCAACATATTGGAATCTGTTTTTTCGAGATCCTCAATTTCTGGTTCAATTTTACCTACGCTTGCCCATTTATCCCATTGCAAAGGCTTCCCAGCTCCTAATTTCAAAATATCACCTGGCTGTAATAAAACATCCCCTACCACTGCATTCCCATTCACAAAAGTACCGTTCAACGTAGACAAGTCTGTTACAAACACATTGCCATAATCATCAATAAACACTTTTAAATGACTTCTGGAAATAGAGGGATGGCTTAGTTGAATATCATTTTTCACCCCGTCTTTATTCAACTCCCCTCTTCCTACCCAAAGTATTTTATGACTCATTCGTCTAATTTTTTAACCAATAATAAAATAGCATTACATGGGGTATTTCAAATAAAAAAAATCAACTTTTTCATTACATAATTTCCATTAAATCTTCCTGAAACTCCTCACAACTCTGATAACGATTGTCGGGATGTTTAGCGGTTGACTTCTGAATTATTGCATTAATATTTCCTAACAATGGTTTGTCGTAAGTATTGTTAGAACTTATCTTAGGCAAGGGATTTGTTTTTATAATGTCCAACAATTCTTCTCTTGATAATTCTGCTCCAGAAAAAGGGGGCTTCCCAACAATGAGTTCATACAATGTTATTCCCAATGAATAAATATCTGTCCTTTCATCTATGCCAGTTCCGGCTATTTGCTCGGGGCTCATGTAATAAGGGGTACCCATAATTTCATTGCCTTCGCTTTTGTTCAAATCCAATGAAATACCAAAATCAATCACTTTAATTTCATGGTCTACAGAGAGCATAATATTGGAAGGTTTAATATCCATATGTATACAACCCCTTTCGTGTGCATATCCTATTGCATCTAAAGAAACATTTACGAATGCTGCAGCCATCTGTATAGGTAAAGGGCCTGTAATTTCTTTCATATATTCACGAAGGTTTCTGCCTTCAATATATTCCATCACCAAATAACCTGTATCCTCACCGTTCAACAACAAGAAATCTTCAAGTTTCACAATGTTGGGATGATCCAACTCCAAATACCTGTTGGCCTCCTTTATGAACATGGTTTTTATAATGGGATTCTTGAAAAGCTGAGAATTCAATTCCTTAACGGCCACAGGATAACCAGTATGTGTATTAACTCCAAGGTAAACAACAGCAGTTCCCCCTGAATTAATTTCATTTAATAATTGTATGTAACTTATTTTACGCATCTGTGATTATTATTGACATTTGAATGTAATCTTTAATCTCTCAGCTATTTTTTCTGATTCAACATCGGGTATTATCTTCTTCTTCTTTGAATTATTCAAAATGCGTAATTCATCTGAATCAGAGGGCTTTTTACATGCAATTGAAGGAATATTCTTAATTCTATCTCTTAATTGTTTTATTGTTTCACCACCAAGATTTATTTTTATTGTATAACTGCCATCTTTATTATGCCCTATTGGATCATTATTAGGATCTACAGGAGTTACAGGAGGAGGAGTAGCTGGACAACCATTATTTGATTTATCCCCCCTAACCGTGGGGCATTTATCCTTACTATTTATTACCCCGTCACCATCCTTGTCATCATTTGAAGGAGGAGGAGGAGGTGGTGGAGGATCAACAGTTTTTTCTTTAACAGCAACCAGCTTATCATCTTCAATTGTAAGGATTACTGTTTTCCCATCATTAGTAATTATTTGATCTTCATTTTTTATATCGGTTACAAAAGGTTTTTTATTTGCAGAATCTTTCAAATCAGCAAAATTCATATTTTCCAAATCGTACTTACTTAATGAATCTATTGGTGATGTTGGCGGACCTGGTGGCGTCTTCGGCCCACTATTTAGATAAACAACAAAACCTACAGCAATCATGCAGATTAGAATGCTTAAACCAGCAATTATTTTTGTAAGATTATTTTTTTTAGGAATCGTCTTTTTACTACCAGTGCCCGAAGGAAAATGGCTAGTTGAAAGATGGCTATTATCATCTCTGCCAGAGTTGCGATTAGAAGGATTAAAAGATTTAAACTCCGATTTTTTATAATGGCTGCTGCTGTTAACACCTACTAATAATATGGTAATATTATCATGTCCGCCATTATCCATTGCGGCATTAAATAAATTACTTTTGGTAAGTTGTAAGTTTTTGGGATCTATCATTTCCTGCATCAATGAATCATGAAGCAGTCCATTTAATCCATCAGAACAAAGCATAAAAACATCATCTTTCTGAACTTTAATTGGAGATTTGCAAACAGAGCCCTTAACATCTGCAGTGTGACCTAAAGCGCTTAATATTTGATTTTTTTGTGGGTGTCGTTCTGCTTCATCATCGGTGATTGCACCAGAATCAACCAGTTTTTGTACAAATGAATGGTCTTTTGTAAGTCGGTGCAATTGGCCCTGAGTTTTCAAATATATTCTGCTATCGCCCACATGACCAATAAAACAATCTTCTTTTTTTATAACAAGCACTACGGCAGTAGTACCCATACCTTGCAGAGAAGGGTCGGCCAGAGTATGAACAAAAATCTGTTCATTAGCAAACTGTAACGCTTTATCAATAGCCAATATTAAATTATCATATTCTTCTCTCTTGAAATATTCAATTATGCTTTTAACTGCAAGACCAGATGCGATTGCGCCTCCTACATGCCCCCCCATTCCATCACATACTACATATACTTTGCCATTGGGTGTCTGCTCATCAAAACCAAAACTATCTTCATTATGAGAACGAACTTTTCCTATTTCTGATAATACTTCGTGACTTACTTCCATTGTTTATTTTTTTAATTATTTGCTTTAATGCTTTAATTAGAAATGAACATTATCCAACTTAAATGAAAAAGTTAATTACAACCTCTCCTATTTGTATAAAGTCTCCATGTCTCAATTGAATCTGTGTGACCCTTTGACCATTAACATACAAGCCATTTGAACTGCCCAAATCTTTAATCCAATATTGACCACTGCGGTTAAAACTGAGTTGAAAGTGTTTTTTTGAAATTGTAGGTAAGTCAATAGGCAAATCGCAATTGCCTGCTCTGCCTACAACTATTTCGGGTTTTCTTATTTCAAAACGACTTTTCACTTTGTCACCGGCACTGTAATCAAACCATGGGAAATTACCGGCCAAACGCATAATGCCAATTAGTTCGGCCTCGTTTTTTTGATTTTCAGCTTCTGTTTTCTTACGCAGTTCTGCTTCTTTTTGTATTTGTTCTTTTTTCTTTATGCCATCTAATTCATTTTGCTGAGAAGATAATTTGGCAGAAAGCATTTCTTCATTTTCTTTGTGCTTCCTATCAATTTCTGACATTTTTTGAGCTTGCACTTCTTTCTCTAATCCCTTTTTCTTTTTATTGTTTTTCAATAAAAGCAGGGTAAGAAAAACCAATGCACCAAAAAACAAAAATAAGATTGCAAAAAGAATAGGATTGGCTTGAATCCATTCAATCAAATTCTTTGAAGGAACAGGAAGAAAGAATGCAGAATTATCTGATTTGGAATTAATTTTTACAAGATGCTGTGCCCCATCTTTTTCAAATGTAGCGTTGTAACTAAATTTGTAATAAAATCCTGCTTGTCTTTGTAAGAAATTTGATAAAAACCCCTCAAGTTTTGAGGAAGAATTCAGAACAGAATTAAAAGGATCGGAATAATAAATTCCAAAGCTTTCTTCGCAAAGCATTTTTATTGAATTAATCTGATCTGGCTTGTTGTAATTAATTCCAAATAATGGAATGTTTAAACGCTTAGATCTAAGTCCGGGTGTTTCTCCAGAGGATCCAGGCAAACAAGCTCTGTCATCTGCTAATACAAACACACCTGCCGGAATTTTTAAATTTTCTTTTTCCAATAAATCAAGTGTATGATTTACGGCTTGGTAAATTAAACTTCTGTTATTAGATGAACTGCACAAGCACCTGATATCTCTTAAGCTTATTGCATCCAGTTTTTTAAAAATAGTGGCAGTATCATCAGTAAAACGGATACTATTAGGATATAACAATTGGCTATTTGCCTCATTATTAAAATCCAGCACTTCTATTTTGTCGCCTTTTTTTATTGTGCCTTTTCTAATGGCATTCTTGATTACATTTTTATACCATTCTAATTCAGACCTTCCATATGAACCAGGATTGAGAATAAGAAAAACAATGCATTTATTTTTTGCAACAGAATCAGTTACTGGTTGTTTGCCCATAAAAACAGGCTTAACCGTTTTCTCATCCTCTATAAAATCAACCCCGTTTGTATTAATCCCTTCTGGATTTCGAACCCATAATGTTCCAAAGACTTTAGGATATTCTGTAACATTGAGGTCTTTTACTTCTAATAATTTCTGTTGTGAAAAAGAAGTATTATTGAAACCAAAAGCTATGATTAATAAGAATGTTCTTAAAATTGCTACGCGTTTATTTGTAGATAACATGTTTAATATTATTTATGATTAAAACCTACTCAGCCGATTTGAATTTAAAAATCGTATTACCTAATCTAAGCTCATCATTATCATTCATTTGATAAGCTTTTTGTATTTCCATTTCTACCCCATTAAGGAAAGAACCATTGGCAGACATTTCGTCTTTTACCCAAAACTTACCTGCTTTATATAATATGGTAACATGCTTACCGGAAATAGTAGATTCTTTTGACAATATGATTGAATTAGAAGGCTCCCTTCCAATGCTGTTGTTTCCTTCGAAAATTCGGTAATCAACGCCCATTGGATCTATAGAATAAGAAATAATCCATCCTACAATTTTACGTGCGGCTCTTGGTTCTACAGCTGGTTTTCCTGGTTCATTATCTGATGTACCTACTGGCATTCCACCTATAAAAGTTCTGTCAAATTGATTTCTTTTATCCGAGGCAGCAGCTCCTGAAGCTTTGGGACCGGCAGATTGGGATTGATTGCCTCCGGGAGTAAAAACCATAGTTTTATCACCAGAAAAGCCCTCTGTTCCACCACCGTTAGAATACACTTCTGTTTTTAACCGATCTAAGTCTGTAGAAGGTGCACCGCCGCCGCCCACAACTGTTTTACCATTATCACTTGAGTCTGAGCTCCCAGATTTTCCTTCGGGGCAATAAGGACAAGCGGAAAGTGTTTCTTTAAAAAAGTGACCGTTACTGCATTTTTTGTACCCTTGCATAATTTGTTATTTTATTATGTGATTTATTTATTTTTTGATAAGCCTTACATATATACCGAAATTATTAAAATCGTCTGTCAAGTCTTTTGAGATAATTTTCACAGGTTTTTTGCCATCATCAGTTTCATTAATCTCTGCCATTTTTAAATTAGATTTCAAATCGAAATCATCTGAATTAAAGCAATAAAAACTTGCAGATGTTTCTCCAAACCATTCTGTAGAAGTATTTCTCCTATATGATAAAGGAGCAATTTGCAAATCGAAAATGTCAATCCCTTCTTTCTTCCAATTGGGTTTTGGACTACTATTATTTGAAGTAATTAAACTAATCAGGGAGCCGGGTTTTATATTACTTAAAGTCAATGAGAGTGTATCAAAATCCTCTTGTTTGGGTAATGTCCAATCACTTGCTAAATATCTATTACTTTCATTTAGCTTTTTTAAAGCATAAACATTTAATAACACCCCATAATTGTGAAGAGGATCTAACTTATGAAAACAATAAGCTGGTTTTTCCTCTTTATAAAGCTTTTCCCATTCTGAGATTTCATTGGCTTCTTTTATTTCAGGAACCAATTCTTTTATCAGCCCCTCCGTAATATTTTTATTAGCCCATTTTTGATGTCCTACACATCTATATTCCAAATCATTGAGTTGATTTAAATGCTTTGTATTAAATTTTTCGTTGGCTTGTTCTAAATCTTTTATTTTAGTCGAGGAAGCAATCGAATCAGCGACAAGGCCTTTAACTCGTTTTTCAAGCTTAATATTTGTAGTAATAAAATTGTTATTTTGCTCGAGCAGTTCTTTTTGCTTTTGACCAAAGCTTGAAATGACAAGCAAAAGCATTATTGATGTAAGACAAAAGCGAAAGTATTTTTTACACATAAAACATATTGGTTATTACAATTTCAATAAATATATTTGAAATTGCAAGGTTAATAAATATCTAATAATTGGACAATAAAAATCACATTTATATACTAAAAGGCAAGTAAGATATCATTTTTTTTTGACAAGTTAAAAATTTTCACACTATTCTCGGTATTGATTAATTTTATATTCAGCCTCATTTAATCCTGGATATAATTTTTTCGAATTCTTTTTCAGAAGCTATTTCCCAATGGCTGCAGACAATTCAGGCCTGGTTAGAGATTATTTTATCGTAAAATTCACAATATAAACCGATACTAAAATCTATTATATCTCAAGAGAAAGTGCAAGTTTTCAAGCAAAGACTGCAAAACTGCATATAAATAATCCTACATATTGCCAATAAAATTAAACCGATCAACCAAGCTATTAATCATCTTGAAATATTAAAAATCAGGACATGCTACTCCTGGGTTAGCAAACATATTTAAATTCGAAATAAACCCTGCAGAGAACTCTAGCCCTCCCCTGAGTTGAGATGCCGTTTTTAATTTCGATAAATTAATATCGTAACTAGTACCTATGAAAATTTTATTCTTGATAAATTTTACGTTTGGTATAAAAGCATCTCCCCACCTGTATGTACCACCAAATGTCAAAGAAGTTGTCTTCGGTTCATCATCATCATCATCATAGCCACCTATATTCTTTTTATATAAAACGCCTAAAAGAAATTGCCTGTTACCTCCCTGTAAGTTATAATCTGCATAAACATAAAACCTGTCTGCATCACCAGTACGCATATTAAATCCACCATTTACAACATATCTTGGCTTAAGTAAGATATTATCATTATTATAAAAACCAACCTTAGATCTGATGAGATGAAATCCTGCAATTCCAATATAATATTTCATTATGCCACTATTGTTGCTGCAAAAAGAAATACCAGATGAAAGATCTCCATAAGCAATGGAAGTTTTATTAAAAGCAGCTGTTGGACTAACTGGCAAAGGTTGACCATATTGAACATACTGATCATTAAAAACCAGCTTTGACGGATCAAATTGACTTTGAACCAATCCTCCCATTATTGAAAAATTTAAAAAACTGGTTGTTTCATCGTAAATATTATTCAATGATTTACTATACGTTATTGCCGGCAAAATTTGCAATCTTCCAAGTTTAGAATCACCTGCCACATCATTTGTAATTTGTGCACTTGTAGTAATAAAATCTTTTGTTCTTCCGATTGGAATTCTGAGTTCTACACTTAATGCCTGCGTTTCAAATGGAACAGTGACTGCACCCCATTGAGATCTTTCGGCACCAACAATACGGATATCGCCATGCATAATTCCGGCTAAGGCAGGATTTCTTAATAAAGGCGATTCGTAAAATTGAGAGAATGTAAAATCCTGAGCAAACAATCTTATCGAGCCCAAAAAAGTACAAAACAAAATAACCGATATTTTTTTCATAATCTTATCTTATTAAAGTTACATTTCCTTTATAAGTGAATGAAGATCCATTATCACAAATCACTTCTGCAGTATACACAAATACGTCAGATGTAGCCAGTACGCCTCTAACTCTTCCATCCCATGCTGCATTTGAACCTGGATCATTAGGATTTATATTACTTGCTTCATAAACAATTTCACCCCATCTGTTAAATACCCTGAAAAGTTTCACCTTAAATCCAGTGCCTCTGATATAAAATTTCTGATTGGGACTTCCTGTTAATCCTGGTGTAAATGCATTTGGAATAAACACCTGTGTATTCTCGCAAATAACATGAATACAAATACTTGCAGTATCAGCACATCCATAAATATTCTCGGCCCTTAGTGTATAACAAATATCTTTTCTGATATAAGCTTTAGGATTTCGAATTGTTGCAGTATCAAGATCTGTTGGAGGATCCCAATTAAAATACCTGATTGGTCCATTTGTAATAGCTGGAGTAATTGGGAAAATAATTCCAGTGTTTAACGGTGCAGGTGGTGAAACAAGTGTAATCTGTGGATACTGACCAACGGCAACCACTACACGCGCAGTGTCTGTAAAGCAGTTGTAATTATCAGAACCTACAACAGTATAAATTGTAGTTAACAAAGGCGTTGCTACTGGGTTTGGACATCTGTTGCAGGATAATGTTGCAGCAGGAGTCCATAAATAATTAGAAGCGCCACTTACTGTTAATGTTGAAGACTGACCAATACAAATCGTGTCATTAGGCGATAATGTTATATCGAAAGGCTTAATAACGGTTACTAACACTGTATCGGCATTCTTACAACCAAAGGTGTTAATTGTAGAGACAACATAATTCGTAGTTGTTATTGGCGAAGCAATTGGATTAGAACAAGTATAACAGCTTAATCCTACTAACGGAGTCCACTGATAATTTCCTGCATTACTATTGGCGAGTAACTGTACCGACTGACCCAAACAAATACGTTGGTTTGCACTAGCTGTAATGGTAGGCAATCCATTAATTGTTATTGTAGTTGAAACGGTATCATAACAACCATAAATAGTACCAACGATTAATGTTATTGTGTAGTTACCTGGGAGTGTAAACACATGACCGAAATTCGGTGCATTTTGTGAAGGAACTACATATGGCACACCATTGATCTGCCAGATAGTATCACGAATTGGCGCTAATCCAAGCACGCTACTAACAACAGGAACAAAAACAATGGTGTCCTTAATACATCCAGTAGAAGGTGCATTAATTTGTGCAATTGGCGCTACAATGTTTACAGTATGTTGTGTTACTGCAGCACAAGAAATTGCACTTTGATTGTCCAATAAAGTAGCACTAAGTGTAACCGTATAAACACCTGGAGCATTATATAAATGTGAAGGATTTAGTAAATTAGAAGTGTTATTTATACCTGTTGATGGATCGCCAAAATTCCATGTATAACTTGTTGCCGTATCAGTTAGATTGGTAAAAAGTACTGCTGTCCATGGACAAGCGTTATTGTTATTAATTTGGAATTCGGGGATTGGCGTGCGAATAACTCTGATTGATTTAACTCCACTGGTGTCCGTACATGCATTTGTTGCATGTACATTAATATTATAAATTCCAGGGGTAGTATAAGTATGATAAATGACTTCTGCATTCAAGGAAGAAGTATAGGTACCTGGAGAATTAGGATCATTAAAACTCCAAACAAATTGTGTACCTCCAGTTGATATGTTATGAATTTCTACTTGATGAGGGGCGCAACCAAATTGAGTGTTTTGTACGATATACCAATTCAGATCAATTGTACTTGGGGTAACGTGAATGGCTACTGTATCTATATCCAAACCGCAATCATTTGTTACTATCAGAATAGCATAAAATGTTGTATCGGAACCAACATTGTAAATGTGCTGAACCGGATTGTTATTGGTTGTATTTACCAAACTAGTACCATCACCAAAATCCCAACTATAATTATTCCCTATTCCTAATGAGGTATTTGTGAAAACGATATTTGTATTGGAACAAATATTAGTTTGGCTAGGAGCGAATTGAGCTTTTGGTGTTGATTTAATAATCACAGGAATTATTGTATCTCTGGTTTCGCATATATTACTAACCGTTAGTTGAACATTATAAACAGCGTCTGTAAAATTCAACTGGTCTGATTGATAAAGCACCGTACCTGGTTGAGCAGCGATAGAACTTCCAGGATTTGGAGATGGAGTCTGAGGATTTGGCGAGCTGCCAAAATTCCATTGATAATTAAACCATCCCTGATAAGGAGTTGTATTATTAAAAGTCACCGAATTGGGACCACAACCAGATAAAGGACTATAGGTTAAAGTGAAATCAGGTCTTGGTTTATGTCTGGTGAAAAACCAATGACTAAACGTATCTGATTTACAACCATATTTACTGATAGTTATTAAACGAATCAGCACAGAATCATCAGAAGGATTCAGCGTATATACGGGATAGTTATACCCTGTTCCAATCAATGTATTATTAGCGTACCAGTAATATGCACTATCTGCAGTTATTGGGGAGGTATTGGTAATGTCAATTATAAAAGGCCAACATGCAGTATCTGCAGCATAAGTATAATTAGCTGTTGCATCTGGATTTACATAAATGGTATAGTTTACCAAAGGACCTGCACAGCGGTTTGCTGTTGTAATTATCTGGTATAATAATGAATCCTGTGAGATACCCGCATTAAACAATTGCATTG
>CALQJK010000029.1:0-12355 GCA_943330875.1 Chitinophaga pinensis | reverse complement strand
TGCTGTTGCATCTTTCAGTTCAGGTACGGAATAACGTACCGTTCTATTATAGCAATTATTGGTAACCATCTTTGTAGCGGTAACTGCTGTTGGGGCTGCAGGTACGCTTAATGCTGTAAGAGGAACCTTCACTTTTGCCATCCCGCCAGGATCAACACAAGATACATACCTACATATCACACTATCCGTTGAGGATGGCGTACTTACTCCATAAATATAATAAGTAACCACGATTACTCTTGAATACTGTAAACCATTCTGATCCATTGAATCTATCCTATAATTATTTTGACCCGATGGAAGAAGGCCGTGAGACCCTGTTCCAGTAAACGACCACGCATAAAAATCGCCTCTAGCAGTTGTTGCTGTTCCCGCAGGAAGTTCAGGTACGGAATAACGTACTTTTCTAAAATAGCAATTATTGGTATTTATCATATTATCTTCATACATCTTTGTAGCTGTAACCGCTGTTGGGGCTGCAGGTAAGTTTAAGGCTGTAAGCGGAACCTTCACTTTTGCTATTCCGCTAATACCATATACAAATGACATATATTGACAAAGTGTGCTGTCTTTTGATGAAGCTGCTGCACGAGTATTATAAGACACTACTATTACTCTTGAATACTCTATACCTTGCTCATCCATTGAATCGATTGTATAGTTATTCCCTCCATGTAAAACATCTCCAGTAAACGACCATAAATATCCCCAATAAGCAGCATTGGGAAGTTCAGGTACTGAATAACGTACTTTTCTTGCTCCACATACATTAGTAATCACTGTTGCTGAAACCGCTGATGGCGATACTGCAAGAGGAGTATTGGATAAAATAACGTTTGTTGATAACGGTACTTTAGATAATTTGATACCAGATGCGTAAGAATTGACAAGACATAACACAAAAATGCATGATGTTACAAGTGTGAGTTTTTTCATTTTTGAACCTTTTGTTTAAATTGCGTTTTTAAATAATAAAATAGAAGGCCTATTTCAAGTGCGCAAAATTAAATTTTTTTTTCATCAATATTTCATCAATATGTTATCAATATATTCATCCCGTTGATTTTCAACAAATAAAACATTATAAATATTAAAATTTGAAAAGAGCCCTTTTTTTTTGCAAAGAACTTTTTATTTTTTAGTAAAAAAAGGAGGGTTTCTGAGGTAAATTGTTGTGAAAATTTTGAGTTGCCGTATGTTTTTGAGCAATTTAATCACAAAAAATTATGACAAATAGTGATATTAAAGATATAATTAGAGCTTGTCGCCCCTTATCATTAATTGAACCTGCCTTATCTATATTAAGATTTTTCTGAATGAATTTGAGGGAGATAAATGGAGTGTATAAATAAAACTAATCCGCCTATATATCAAAATCTCTTTTTTCTTATCCCGTATATTCTACCATACCAAGTAACGCCGATTTTTGTATCGCCATAAAGTACATCGCCGTTTTCAGACAGTTTTAAATCAAATTTTCCTAATACAATAAAACCATCAGGATCCAATTTTTTATAGCCACATAAGATCAGATTATTAGGCCCCTTTCCTTGATCTACTTTTAAAAATTCAATTATAGGTCTCTTCTTTTTACCATCAGCCCCACTAAAAACATTCCATGCAAAATAGGCAGTGTCTTTATTGAGGTACAATGTAAATTTAGTAAGGTGATCATTTGCACTCCATTCACCTTCATATATTCCATAATACTTCTTATTAATTTCCTTTCTATCTCCAAACCTAATGGCTTCAAAAGGATCATACTCAATTTGTTGAAGCAATTTTACTTCTTCCTCAATTCCCGTATTATATAATAATTCCGCTGTTTTTAAAAAAGACAGTTTATACAAATCATTAATGTCAATTTTATATAAATCAGTTGTAGTTCTAAATCCAACTTCAGTAACAATACAAGTTCTCAATTTGATTAAAAAGTTTGGACTAATGGTAGCCAAAAATGAACTCGTATCTCCTTTATTGATTTGGCCAGTATCCGAATCAACCCTTTTAAAAGAATAGACAGTGCCATCAGCAAAATTTATTTCCACTTCGTCATCTGCCATTGCTATGAAGCTTGCAGTTGCCTTATAATGAAAACAAAGAAGATAATTTACAGGGTAGCTGGTATCCTTTGGTATGATGGAGGCCATTCTGATCGTGCAAAATAAAGTGTCGGATTTTATCAGTTCTTTTGAAGTTAGCAAGGATACAGACAGGTCATCTGCTGTTCTTTCACTTATGGTTTGAGATTTCAAGGTGGGGAAAAAAGTAAAACTCATGAGCGCTGTTATCAGAATGGTTTTCATAACTGTTACATTTAAAAGGTGATTAAATAATGCGGGAAAGAAAATAGGGCACGGAAGTAGAAACTTATCTATTTAGTTTTCTGGGAACTTGTATTTTGTCAATTCAGACCAGTTCATAAAGTCCTGGTTGTCATCATTCATATTTGTGGTGAGCATGAGATTCGCCAATCGTAAAAAAGTTTCACCATAAGGTTGTGTTATTGGAATGGTATATTTGAAACTGTCTTTTTCAAATTGCAAACTTGTAACCCTATAGTTATTCAATTTTTGTAAAAAGGGCTCTTCTACCATTGTCCTAAATTCTATTTGTTCCCCAGTGTTAAAAAAATCGGCATCATTGATATTTGAAAAAGAAAATAATTCGCCGTCATTAAAATGAATTTTCATCATACAGAGGGAATTTACATAAATAGGTTTGGGAGCTTTGAATAAATAAGATAACGCGTAATAGTTTGTTCCTTCTTGACTAAAAATCAATCCCCAGGATTGGCAAAAAGTATTTCCAACACCAACAGTATCAATTGTTGTATATACCGTTACTTCGCAAGTGCTGTCATCAACTTCTCTTTTATAAATACTTTGTCCATTTGAAATGGAAGAACTGAAGACGATTATGATCAGTAGGAATTTATACATGGCTTTTGTTTTTGGTAAAGAATAATGGTGTACTTAAAATAATTTTATTCCTTTTTTTGTTGGGGCCTTTTTTCTGTAACATTAAATTTAAAATCTAACGACACCGGTGAGATGCCAAACTCTGGAATACTATATTCATACGTATCATCAGTATTCGGAATGCTTACTACGTAACTTTCTCCTGTTGACAGTATGCAAGTGGCTTTGCCTTCCTTATTCGTTTGAGTTTTTTTAGAATCTTTTGGATGGGCATTTTCAAAAGTGACAAGCGTTTCGATTGGTTTTCCTTCTTTGTTTGTAATCGTAAGTTTAACGATTATTGAATCGGAGGAAATTGTAGGTGTTTGGGCTATGGTACTGTTTTTTAAAAAAAGTACCATTGTGAAAGAAAATATAATCTGTTTCATGTTTTTAGTTTGGTTACAAAGTATGGTCTTTATTAACATTCTAATTTAATATGGTGAAAATCAATATGGCTTTAGCATATCATGAATTCAAAAGACGAAAAAACTGTTTAGATAAAAAAAGTTGTAATAAAAAGCGTGATTAGAAAAAGTAAAAGGCGGGGAGCTGTTATAAAATTTTAATCAATAAAAATGTTTATGATTTTTTGATTGGTGAATTGAATCTAGCTCTTAAATTTTATGGATGCCTACAAAAAAATGTTAAAGTAAACTTAGTGATAGCTAAATTTTTAAAAAATATTGATGAATGTAAAAGATCAAAAAAAAGGAAGTTGGTTAGATTTGTTAAACCCACCTCAACAAAATAGCAGGGGTGGTTTTTTAATGCTTATTTTTGAGCAGTAAAAAACTGAATCAAGTTTTTTTTACTGAACATTAATCTGCTCAGGAATCTTTACAAATTAATTGTCATGACCAACTATGAAAGAATGATTCAATTGGCAGAAACTGTATTTAACAGTAAAGCAGATGCCAACCAATTGGATGTTGATGAACATGTAATCAGTCACTTGCAAAGTATTCATCCGGCTACTTTATCAGAATATAATGATGAGAATGGACCCGCTGTATGGATTTTGATGATTCCTACAACGATAGATTTAATGAATAGGTTTTTAGAAAATGACTTATCAGAAAAAGAGTTGTACGAATTAACGCCAAAAAACATTCAATATGAATCTCTTTACCTCTGCTCAGCCTTGGTTCTTGAGGAATGTAGACGAAAAGGAATCGCAAAAAAAATTACCCTTAGTGCTATAGAAAGCATTAGAAAGGATCATCCCATAAAATATTTATTTATCTGGCCATTTAGTAAGGAAGGTCTTTCTCTTGCGGAAAAAGTGGCCGCTCTTACACAGTTACCTTTAAAAATAAAATAGACATCGCACCCATTTATTGTAGTGTTTAACTTTCCCCATTTTGTATTACGTTAATGGGAAGGTTGTTTTTATGCCGCCACAAGTATCTAAATAAATTCATGATATTCTTTGTTGGAAGTTCAAGCAAAAGAAAAAATATCAGAAAGCTCTACTTAATTTTTAAACAAAATCCTTGATAAAATGTTTAACTACGTTACAAACACGCGCAATGGACAGCTTCAATGTAGATGAAATAAAATCATGGGGTAGATTTTACAGGGCAAATTTTATAAATAGCCTCACTGGTTTTAAAGCAGCAAGCTTAATTGGAACAGTTAATAAAAATAACCAGGCTAATCTTGCAATATTCAGCAGTATCGTACATCTGGGATCTGATCCCGCTTTAATTGGATTTATCAATAGACCCGTAAAATCTTCAGTTCATACTATATCGAATATCAAGGGATCGGGAATTTATACCATCAATCATATTCATGAATCTTTTATATCAAAAGCCCACCAGACAAGTGCCCGATATGAAGAGGATATAAATGAATTTGAAGAAGTAAGGTTAACTCCGGAATATTTAAATGATGTTGAAGCGCCGTTTGTAAAAGAAAGTCATATAAAATATGCTTTACAACTTGAAGATATTATTCCCATAAAAATAAATGACACTTTTCTTGTGATTGGAAAATTGAAATCGGTTCATGTTGACTCCACAATCATCTCGTCTGATGGATTCCTTAATATCGATAAAGCCCATTCCATTTGCAGTAATGGTTTGGATGCCTATTATAAAGTAGCATTGATGGAGCGCTTTTCCTATGCTAAGCCTGGTGTGGAATTGCAAACACTCAACAAACACTAACTTCTATTTTTTTCAATATTATAAAAATGGTGAGACAATAAAATTATAAAATGGTTGAAGTAAAAAATCTAGTGAAAATCTTTGGGGAAACCTTAGCTGTTGACCACCTCAACATGGAGGTGAAAGAAGGTGAAATATTTGGAATGCTGGGTTTAAATGGCGCAGGAAAATCTACTACTATGCGCTGCATGTTAAGTTTGATTAAGCCTGATGCAGGAACAATTTCTTTTTTTGGAAAAAATATCAAAACCCACAGGGAGTTCATCTTAAGAAATATTGGATGCTTGATAGAAAGGCCTGATCATTACAATTATCTTTCTGCGCAGAACAATGTAAAGCTAACGAGTAGATTATATGGCCACAATCCCAGCACTAAAGAAATCGAAGCCATCTTTGAATTAGTGGGATTGAAAGGAAAGGAAACCCACTTGGTAAAAACTTTTTCTCAGGGAATGAAACAACGACTGGGCATTGCCAATACACTTATACATAATCCCAAACTTATTTTATTAGACGAACCAACAAATGGCTTAGATCCTCAGGGAATAATTGATTTGAGAAATCTTATACTCAGGCTAAAAAGTGAGTTTAAGAAAACAATTATACTCTCATCGCATATACTAAGTGAAATAGAGATGATTGCGGATAGTTTAGTAATTATCCATAAAGGGAAAAATATGATTCAGGGAAAAATGAGTGAATTGCTCTCTGAAAAAGAAATTGCAGTAGATATTGAAACAGACGATAGCGAAAAATTGATAACCCAAATGAAAGAAAAGGATGTCGTTATTTCCATTCAAAAAATAGACACTAGAAATATCTCTGTCAAAATAAATAAGACAGATTTAAACCTGTTACATCAATTGACAACTAAAAGCGGAGAACCTATTTATCATTTCAATACACGAAATAAATTAGAAGATTATTTTTTAAAATTAACGCAAACACATGATTAACTTTTATTCCATAGTTAAACTTGAATGCATCAAATATTGGTCGAAACCCAGAACCTATATTGGATTTATTGCAATTGCTACGATTGTTATTTTAATTCAATGCGCTTTGTTTGCAGATGGAAAAAGCTACTGGGATTTTCTCACACAAACATTGTCACAATCATTTGAAATCGAGGGAATGGAATTTAATGGGAATATGGTTTGTTTTATTTTACTTCAAACATTGATTGTGCAAATGCCGTTGATGGTAGCGTTAGTATCCGGGGATATTGTATCAGGAGAAGTACAGGCCGGAACGATAAGATCATTATTAACAAAGCCAGTTTCGAGAACAAAAATATTGATCGCTAAATTTATTGCTTCTGAAATTTATACATTGGCTTTAATTATATGGCTTGGCGCCCTCGCCTATTTTTTATCACTCGCTTTATTTGGAAAAGGTGATGTAGTGGTTTTAAAAAGCGATGCGCTCACGATTATCAGAAGCAATGATGTAGGCGTGAGATTTTTGTATGCTTTTTTTATGGCTTTTTTATCATTGTCCGTAATCAATTGCTTTGCATTTATGTTGTCTGTTTTTTCTAATAATTCCATCACTCCTATTGTGATTTCTATGAGTGTAGTAATATTATTTACTATTATTGGAACCTTTGATATTCCTTTCTTTGATATGATAAAACCATTTTTATTTACAACGCATACAATTGTGTGGAGAAATTTCTTTGATAATCCAATCGACTGGAATCTTATTTTATCTTCTTCAATATTCCTTGTGCTGCATATTGTTGTATTTATGGGAATATCGATTTATTACTTCAACAAAAAAGATTATTTACAATAATGAGAAAAGTCATTTTTACATTAATTTGTTTTTTTACACTGGAAAATAATTTTGCCCAGAGTGCTGCCAGTATTTTTAAACTGGCAAGTGACCAGTTTTCTTCCGTGAATAATTTTAAGAGCGATGTGAATATTGATTTTAATATTCCGTCCATTAATATGGAAAAAATATCAGGTAAAATATTTTTCAAATTGCCCAATAAATTCAAGGTTAAATTAAAAGGTATTGCGTTTTTGCCAAAACAAAATCCATTTGAATTATACAATTTTATAAAAGACCCTAGTTCCTATGTTGCAGTAATGAATGGAAGCGAAACCGTTGATGGAAAAAAATGTTTTGTTGTAACTGCCTTGCCTATTAAGGAACAGGATTTAATATTGGTCAAGTGTTGGATTTGTCCAGATACAAAATGTATCTTAAAATCTCAACTCACTACCAAATCCAGTGGTACGGTTACTTCTGACTATTTTTATACCAATCAGATTAGATATGCTTTACCTGATAAAATTATATTCAGTATTGATCTTACTAAATTTAAGCTGCCAAAAATGGTGTCAGTAGATATCAATTCAAAAACCAAACAACAAAAAGATGCTTCCAATAAAACAACTGGTACCATTACATTTAATTTCAGTAGGTATGAAATAAATAAAGGCGTAAAAGAGGAGGACTTTAAGAATGGGAATCAATAAGCTGCTTTTCGATCGTTAATAACAAGATACATAAGTGTGCCGCAAATGTTGTTACTTCAAATACTTTATTCTTATTGTTATTAATAAAGGAATGAGGATTGAGTAGGCTATAAAAAAAGGAATAACAAAACCAATCCAACCCATTGCTAAAAAGAATGCCATTATTAAAAGCTGGAATCCTAACCCATAAAAGGATACAAACATCATGAACCATTTTGGAAAAATGGATGCCTTAAAAGCAAGGGGATCTAGCTTATAAATTAATTCATCAAAAACCCTATAAAGAAGGCGGTAGATGTTGAATAAGAAATTAACGTTGCTTTGTTTTTCTTGTGGATAAGCAGCCGGGGCCTCTTTTTCAAAAATCTGACTAGTAATTTCTCCTGCAGTACTATGACGTAAAATAACATGATAATAATTGTATAGTGTACCCTGAGTCTGCATACAAACAAAGGCCAATATACTACACCAAAAATTGGTGTCTGAAAACCAGGCAATAGAAATTAAAAAGGCAAAATTTAAAAGACTATCAAAAATCGAATCTAAATATCGGCCTACAAAAGAGGGCTCAGCTTTAACCCTTGCTAACTCTCCGTCTGCAGCATCTAATATAGATTTTAAAACCAGAAAAAAACCTGCTGTCCAATAATACGCTTCTGCAATACAATAAATAGCGAGGATACCAGATAAGCCAAATAGTAAGGTGATATGGATAGCATTTACATTTGTATTTTTAAATCGCCGTGCTATGAATTTGGCTATTGGTCTGCCATAGTCTGAAATATCGATAAATTTATTTTCTAAAGTGAGTTTGGACATGATTTTTTTAGTGCTCAAAAAGCGAATGTTATTTCAGAGGTGTATGATTAAGTTATTAGACACTTTTTTTGTTGCATTAAAATAATCTCAACGCCAAAAAAGTTAGGAAGTGAATGGGGAGAGTGTATTTTGATATTTTTTTATTGTTTGCAAATGTAGTATTGCTTTGGGACAATTCAGCACATTAAAAATTAATGCTAACATACAAGTCTTCCACCTTTTTTCTTGCCCAAGGTGTTTTTCTAAGAAACTTGAGACTTGATGGAATACTGGGATTACTGTTGAAAGAATTGATTCGAATAAGCTGTCCTAATTGCTCCCATCCAAAATGAGCCACCAGTGTTGTCAATATAAATTCTAAAGTTTTTCCGTGCAAAGGATCATTTGCGGCTTGTTGCATATACAATATTAAGTAATTTGCTTTGCTATTATGGAAGGACATCGTTATTTTATTTTGCACAAGCCCATTAACATGGTGTCTCAATTTGTAAGCTCACATGATGTCAGGCTATTAGGTTCCATCAATTTCGATTTCCCAGAAGGATCACATGCGATTGGCAGATTAGACAAAAACTCTGAGGGTTTATTATTAATTACTACAAATTCAAAAGTTACCAATTTATTGTTTCATGGAAAACAACCTCATACTCGAACCTATTTAGTTCAGGTAACAAACACCGTTAGTCCGGAAAAAATTGCAAAACTCGCAAGTGGTATTGCAATAAGTGCAACAGAAGGAACGAAGTATATTACGACTCCATGCGAAGTTAGCTTAGTAGAAAAACCTGCCTACATTCAAGAACTACATACCCAACCTCTACATAAAAATGTAAGCAGCTCTTGGTTAACGATAACTTTAACAGAAGGGAAATTTCACCAGGTAAGAAAAATGGTAGCCGCTGTTAAACATAAATGTTTGCGATTGATCAGAATTGCTATTGAAGATATTGAGTTGGGTGACATGAAGCCTGGAGATCTAAAAGAAGTCAGTCATGATTATTTTTTTGAGAAACTAAAATTGTAATGTGTTTTATAGAATAGCCTATTGCATGCATTCCTCTCACAACTATTAGAAACCTTACAAGCTTGTAATAAATACTTCTCGCCTTCTTACGGAGCTAATTTGGATGCAAAACTAAAATTATGCAAAAAGAAAAAACAATCTACCATCTTATTGTAGACAAAAGCGGCTCTATGTGCGACTGTATTGAAAACACCATTAGCGGCTTTAACGAACAAGTCAACAAAGTACAACAACTGGAAAAAGAATTTTCAGAACAAGAAATCACCCTCGGCTTGACTACATTTAACCATGAAGTCTACCACCATTTCTTTCAAAGCCAACCTGCGACTGTTAGAAAATTAAGTACAGCAACTTACAGACCCGATGGAACAACTGCGCTTTTAGATGCCGTTGGAATGACTATCGAAAGCATCGAAAAAGACATCAAACAACACGAAAACAAATTGAACACCACTGTTGTGATAGTTATTTTAACAGATGGGCATGAAAATGCATCAAAATTATTTAAATTGGAGGATATTCGAAAAGAGATTTCACGATTAGAAGAAACAGGGAAATGGACTTTCAGTTTTATTGGAGCCTCTTTGGACGCTGTTGATGTTGCGGCATCTATGGCCATCAAAAGGCAAAACAGTTTTATGTTTGAGAAGTCAAATATGAAATCGGGTCTTTTTGACAAGCTGTCCCATTCCATGGAAAATTATATGGATAAAAAAAGGAAAGGAAAAAATTTAGGAGATTTCTTTTCTGAATAAAATAACGATTAAATGAAAGTACACTTATTAAAATCTGCAGAAGTTGATACCACCTTGTTTACCAAGGTGGTTGACTTTTTACAATCTATTCCGGGAGCCATTCAATTTTATTATGATCTTAACTGGGTGGTGAACTTTGAAGAGGACGAGTATTTTTTCAAGCGTTTTGAAACAAAGGAAGATTTCGAAAAACAGATCCTTATGTCTGATCATGTAAAGATCTGTGAAAGCAGGATTTTTCCAATGGAAAGAGAAACAACAAAATGGGAAAATCTTTTTAAAAAGTGTGAAACATACAGAAAGAAAAACAAGATAGCAAATGATGAATTTGTTTTACTGCTGACAGATAATCCTAATAAACAAAACTGGTTTGCGGCTCTTGACGAAAAAATGCCTTATAATGGATTCATTCATACAGATGATTGGGATTACTATATAAAAAGTTCTCCCGCCTTCCCGATTGCCTATGAGGTTATTGCACTTGTATTACAAAAACATATGTTTGAAGGGTTGTATGACCTCAGAACAAAAGTGCATGAAACACCCATTGGATGTATTAACGATTTGTGTTTGCATAAAAAAGATATCATCTTAAAATTAAGAACTGGTGATGTTTGTGAAGATTGTTTAGAAAGAGCAGAAGGGAAAATAAGTATGCCCGAATTGCATCATGCTTTGCACATCATGAGTTCGCTTAGAGAGAAAATGTTGTTTGCTCAAAATTTAAAAAAGTTTTCGCCCTTAAGCAAATTACTAATTGACCATAAACATAAATTTTTCCTCCCTGATTTTGGTAACATAGAAATAAAATTACGCCCATTAGAAAAAGCTTTGTACCTCTTATTCCTGCGTTACCCAAGTGGCATTTTTCATAGTAGTCTTAGCGACCATCGAATTGAATTATATGAAATTTATTCCAGCATTTCAACGATGGGTGATTTAACTGAGATGAGAGTACGAATCGACGATATGGTCAATGCCCTCAGCGATTCAGCTAGTCAAAAAATGTCAAGAATCAAAAGAGTATTCGAAGAATCAATTGGAGAAGAATTAGCAAAACACTATTATATAAAAGGAGAATCAGGCCAGCAAAAGAAAATAGATCTTAATCGAGAACTTGTTGTTTTAAGTGTTGCATAATCAACAGCAAAGAGCATTTTTGAAATAATTCCACTTATCAAATCGATCACTTATAATTCATCACATCAATTACAAAGACTTCCCTACTAATTTCCACTGATAAACGCCCCCTATTTGTACAACGCCCCAATAATCAAAAGAACCAATTTCTCTGTCTCCATTACTATTTAAAACCACAGGCCCTGTGATACCGTAATACTGATCTGCCTCATTTGCAAAGGCAGTTTTCAGCAAAGAAAAATCTGTTTGAGCTGAAGCGTAAGAAGTAACTGTTTTTGCAATCACCCACATCGCATCATATACCGATAACGCATAGGCGTCGGGGTCTATTCCTGTATTTGTTCTGATAGCATTTACAACAGTTGACAGATAAGGATTGGGTTGTTGGGGTAAGCCAAAATTTGGTGCGAAAAATTTAGTGCTGGCAGCAAAAGCCGCCGCAGTAGTATTTGATGTAAGTACATCACTCAATACCACGCCATCTCCTCCATACCAGTTTACAGTTGAAAAAACAGGATCCTGAGCGGCTGCAATAAATAAATCTTTGCATTCATCAAATGAGGCAAGATATACAGCAATACCATCAGCACCTACCGTTCCTGTATATTGAAGTATTTTAGTTTTTAATTGAGCTAGTATGGCCGAGTAATCATTTGTGTTAGTTGCATACGGAGTTAATGCTTCAACTACACCGCCTAATGTTGTTATAGCAGCACCTACTGATTGTTGTAGGCCTCTATTACCTGCATCATCTCTTGCCATTGTAATCACTACATGACGGCCCGAAGAATAAATCGTTTGGCTCATCGCCCTACCCTCCACTACATCACCAGGACAAAAACGAAAGATGGCATCATTTGGAATTGCAAGACTTGATGCCGTGCTTCCCTGACTTACTACAAGTAAGTTATTATTATTTGCATAATTACGAATGGCACCCACTTCTGCACTTGACTGAGGCCCGATAAAATATTTTATATTATACTGAGTGAAT
>CALQJK010000028.1:0-12371 GCA_943330875.1 Chitinophaga pinensis | reverse complement strand
GAAATCCAATCGATCCTTACGAGATTCATGTGGTGCAAGCTTTGCTTCCTAATTGCAGAATTATTTTTTAGAATTTTGAGGAGCAGGTAAATTTCAGTTTTCAAAAATCACCTCTCCTGCTTTTCGCTTTTGCACGGCAACCGCTGCATTCAGGGCTATTTTCGACCATTGTTGTTTCAAACAAAAAAGGAAAAAAATATCTGCGTCATTCTGCCTATTCTGTGGCTACCTTTGCACCAATGTCAAAAGAAGAATTAATCGATCCCGAAACAAACGATTCCGATCAGGAATTATTCGAACATCATCGCTTTATAGTTGATCCTGGACAAGAAATGTTGCGGATCGATAAATGGTTGCTTTATAAATTAGCAGGCGTATCGCGTACGAAAGTTGCTGCTGCAGCCGATGCAGGAAACATTCTTGTGAATGACAAGCAGGTTAAACCAAGTTACAAGGTAAAACCAAAAGATGTCATTCAATTGCTTCTGCCGCATCCTCCAGTAAAATTTGAACTGATCGCGGAAGATATTCCACTCAATATTTTTTACGAAGACAAAGAATTCGTCATCATCAATAAGCAAGCTGGACTTGTTGTGCATCCGGGTTTCGGGAATTTCACTGGAACTTTGGTGAATGGTTTGCTTTGGCATTTTAAAAATCTTCCTGAATCAAGTGAAGAGTCCCGTCCTGGTTTAGTTCATCGACTCGATAAGGATACTTCCGGAATTATGGTTGTTGCGAAGACAGAATTTTCAATCGCGTTTTTAGCCAAACAATTTTTTGAAAGAACCAACGATCGCCGTTATGTTGCTTTAGCATGGGGCGATTTTGAAGAGGAAGAAGGAACCATCACAGGAAATATTGGTCGCAGTTTAAAGGATCGTCGGGTGCAAGAAGTTTTTCCAGATGGCGATTTCGGTCGACATGCTGTTACGCATTGGAAAGTGCTGGAGCGTTTCGGTTACGTGACCTTGATTGAATGCAAATTGGAAACAGGGCGCACGCACCAAATTCGTGCGCACATGCGTTGGATCGGTCATCCCTTATTCAACGATTCCACTTATGGCGGCGATAGGATTGTAAAAGGAACAACATTTACGAAATACAAACAGTTTGTAGATAATTGTTTTAAAATATGCTCACGTCAGGCCTTACATGCTAAAGAACTTGGGTTCATTCATCCTGGCACAAAAAAAGAAATTGTATTTGATAGTGATTTACCAGCTGATATGGAAGAATTGATCAACAAATGGAGAAAATACAGTCAATTTAAAAACGCTGATGAGTAATAACGACTATCAATATGAGCCACTGGGCCCTGATCCCAACTTATTGATTCAATTGATTGAAATAAAAATGCCATTTGGCAAATATAAAGGAGCCACCTTGTCAAATCTTCCCGTGAGTTATCTGGAATGGTTTAACAGGAAAGGATTCCCAAAAGGAAAATTAGGATTGCAATTACAAACAATTTATGAAATTAAAATCAATGGGTTGGAATATTTATTACAAGATTTGAAAAAATTTAATTAGGCCTTATTCAAAATCAAACAAAGTAGCTGTAAAAACACCCCTCTCCCTCTTTTTAAAAATGGCCTTCCAATTACCATAATACCTGATTAATTCTGGCACGACAAGGGTTTTATATTTCGTCATCTTCACTTCCATTGTTACTTTAAAGTCATAAACGCCAGCATCGAAGCTCAATGAATAATTTCTGGCCACAACATCATAAGTACTGTCATCAAACCATGTTGTCATTTCATCCACAACTACATTACTTTCTTTCCCTTGCTTTACCTTCTGCTTGAAGACAATACAATTAGTATGATTGTAAACATCAGCGTCAATAGACATGTCATAATTTCCAGCAATATCATCATCGAAAATCGCGGTTTTACCACTCATAAACGGAAGTCCGCTGATTCTTTTTCCAGGGTTAAAAAAAAGCATCTTTAATTGCTCTTTATGTTTTTCAATACCTGATTTATTTATTGTGGAAAACTGTTCATTGCCTACAATATTTGTTTCATTACAAACCGAATCTTTAGTAAAAAACAAGGAAGCATACAACTGTGCTGTATAATAATTAAACAGTTTGTTTTTATCGTAAAAATCTCCAGTCACCGCTTCTTCCAAAGTTTGCATGGTTCTGCAATGAGCAATTCTTTGTTGCTTGGTTTTGCTATGTAAAGATGCTTGTAATTTCTGATTGCGATCCAGCATTCTGATATCATTAATAGCAGTATAACCAATTATACGCAGATTTTTGAAAGCTTTGTAAAAACTAGTGTCAGCCTTCACCTTATTAATAAAAGTGGGGACATCTAACTTTTGGCCAATAATTACAGTACTCAACGTTATGTAATTTTTACCTATTTCAATAATACTGTCCTGTCGTTGTTGTGAGAATAAAATTGATGGTAAAATAGTAAAAAATAAGACAATGAAAAAGAAGTTTCTGTTTGTATTTCTTTTCACAGTGTGACCAGATTTAATGCCCAGCATATTCATCCCAGTTTGGTATGATATTTCACTTAAGGGCATTTTACGCATATGTTTTATTTAGAAAAAATCATTTTATAGTCTATGCTAATTCTACCTTTTGTGATATCGTCTAATTTTCTTTTCAGTAAAGTTCTTTTTAAAGGAGAAATATGGTCAATAAATAATTTACCCTCCAGATGATCATATTCGTGTAGGATAACCCGTGCCGTTAGACCAATAAAAGTTCTGCTTTGCGGCTTAAAATGCTCATCAAGAAAATCTAGCGTTACAGACTGGTGTCTTGAAATATTCTCTCTGATTCTTGGTATACTTAAGCAGCCTTCCTCATAAACCCATTTATCTCCATCCAATGCTGTTATATGAGCATTAATAAATGCTCCTTTATAACCAGGTCCATCGGGATAAACATCTTTTTCATCTTCCTCCTGATTGGCAAAAACCTGTTCCGTATCCATTACGAAAAGACGGATATCTTTATTGACTTGAGGTGCAGCAATTCCAACTCCATTACTTCGGTACATCGTCTCCCACATATCTTCGATTAGACTACTCAATCCTGCATAATCGGCTGTAATATCAGAAGCTGTTTTTCTTAAAACCGAAGACCCATAGGCTACAATAGGTAATATCATTATAAATTATCTGTTGTTTGGTGTAATAATTGGGCAAAGTTAGCAGATATAAGCTAAAGGCACAAGAGGTCAGCTAATACTTTGCAAATACTCCTGTAACATGATTGTTGCGGCAATTTCATCTACAATTTTCTTATCACGTCTGTCCTTTTTTTTCATTCCCATAGCCAACATGGCATCTTTAGCCATTTTGGAAGTATACCTTTCGTCTACATCCTTCACAGGAATCAAAGGAAATTCTTTTTTTACTTTTTCGATGGCCTTTCTTGCAAGAGGGGTTCCATGCGTATCCGACTCATCCCAGTTTTTAGGCAGGCCAATAACAATTAATTCTACGGCCTCTTCCTGCAGGTATTTTTTTAAAAATGGAATCAAATCCTCTGAAGAAATCGTTGTTAATCCTGTTGCAATAATTTGCAAAGGGTCTGTAACAGCAATGCCTGTTCGCTTTCCCCCATAATCAATTGCCAGAATTCTTGCCATTATTTAATTTTTAATTTGTGAAGTGTGTATTTGTAACCAAATCAAGAATCACAAAAAAAGCAAACACAACAGATGCAATTCCATTGGCAGTCATGAACGCCAAGTTTACTCTGCTTAAATCATTTGGTTTTACAATAGAATGCTGAAAGATGAGCATCCCACAAAAAACTACCGCTCCAATCCAATACCAATAGGAAAAACCGGCATAATATCCTGTACATAAAACCAAAACAACAGCTAAGAAATGTAAGGATTCAGAAACAAATAAGCCTCTTTTCTTCCCTAACCATGCAGGAATAGAATACAATTTATTTTCCTTGTCAAAAAGCTCATCCTGTAATGCATAAATAATATCGAAGCCACTCACCCAAAATAATACGATGAAGGAGAAAAGCAAAGGCAAAAGATTGAAAACCCCTGTAACAGCAAGATATGCGCCAATTGGGGCAAGACTCAGCCCTACTCCAAGTACCAAATGACACCATGCGGTAAATCTCTTTGTATAACTATAAAAAAGTATTACAAACAGGGCTACAAAACTGAGATAAAAACAAAGGGGATTAATAAAATAACAAGTAATTACAAAAAAAATACAGCAACTAACAGTAAAGTATAAAGCATTTTTAGATGTAATCACTCCTGATGGTATTTCTCTTATTGCGGTTCTGGGATTTTTAGCATCGAAAGCCCTGTCCAAAAAACGATTGAAAGCCATTGCAGAACTTCTGGCAAAAACCATAGCACAAATCACCAATAAAAATCTATACCCTAACGCATAATTAATTTGATTAGAAATTGAATAGGCTACATCTGTTTTTGAAAATTGATGTACTCCTAAAAAAAAGCCAATCATTGCAAAGGGCATGGCGAAAATAGTGTGAGAGAATTTAATCAGAGATAGGTATTTTTTTATTTGATGCATCTATTGCTTCATTTTTCTTGAACTAAATTTTAACCGACTTCATTCTATTTCTAATAATTTCCCATAACACCACACCAGCTGCAGTTGCGATGTTAAGTGAATGCTTCATACCCAATTGAGGAATTTCAATACAACCATCACATTGCAAGATTGTTTCTTGTTCTACTCCTGTCACTTCATTTCCGAAAATCACTGCAATTTTATCATTGGGATGAAATGTCAGATTTTCCAGAGATAGACTATTCTTCACCTGCTCCACTGCAAACACGTTATATCCTTCTCCTTTCAATTGATGAATAGCATCTGTGGCATTACTAAAATGACGCCATTCTACTGATTCTTCTGCTCCAAGTGCGGTCTTCTTAATTTCTTTGTGGGGAGGAATGGCTGTATATCCGGTGATGTATATAGCTTCCAATAAAAAAGCATCTGCCGTTCTGAAGACGCTGCCTACATTATATGCACTTCTGATATTTTCTAAAACAGCGATAACAGGTGTTTTCTCCGAACGTTTGAATTCTTCGGTAGTTTTTCTGTTTAATTCGTCCATGCTTAATTTTTGCATAGCGCAAAGTTAATCAAGAATACAAGAAATGTCTATAAGTAATCTTGCGAGACCAACAGAAAATATAGAAAAATTTCAAAAAGCATCTTAATATCAAACCATTATGCGGATTGTTTTTCTACAATTTGCTTTACAGATTTTTCATGGGATGCAGCATACTCTTTAGCAGATTTTACAAAAGATACAAAAATCGGATGAGGATTTTCAACGGTGCTTTTTAGCTCTGGATGATATTGAACTCCTATAAAAAAAGGATGATCTTTCAATTCTATAATTTCAACCAATCCATTAGCAGGATTTTTTCCACTGGTAATCATTCCTGCATGCTGAAAATCCTTGATGTAATTATTATTAAATTCCCAACGATGGCGATGTCGTTCACTAATCTGATTTGATTGATAAATTGAATTAGCTAATGTGCCGTCTTCAATATCACAAGTATAAGCACCAAGGCGCATCGTTCCGCCTTTGTTTTTAACTTTTTTCTGTTCATCCATCAGTGCAATTACGGGGTGAGAGGTGGAAGCATCCATCTCTGTAGAATGAGCATCGGCCCAGCCTAGCACATTTCTTGCAAATTCAATTACAGCCATTTGCATGCCTAGACAAATGCCAAAAAACGGAACCTTATTTTCTCTTGCATATTTAACTGCTTCTATTTTACCTTCAACACCTCTGGAACCAAATCCAGGCGCCACTAGAAGTCCATCAAGATCTTTCAATTTATCCTGTACATTTTTAGCATTGAGATGTTCACTATGTACATTTACAATTTGAACTTTACATTGATTCAATGCTCCTGCGTGCACAAAAGCTTCTAAAATTGATTTATAAGCATCTTGCAATTCAACATATTTTCCAACAAGTCCGATACTGATTTTATTCTTAGGTGCTCCTAATTTATCAAGAAAAATATTCCACTTAGTAAGATCTGGCGCAGAATATCCATTGTAATGAAGTTTCTTTAAGACAATTACATCCAATCCTTCCTGAAGCATTTTTATAGGCACTTCATAAATTGAATTTGCATCTATTGCTTCAATCACCGCATCTGGTTTGACATTGCAAAAAAGTGCGATTTTCTTTTTCAGTTCATTATTAAGAGGGCGCTCCGTTCTACAAACAATTACATTAGGGTGAACACCTTCCTGGCTTAACAATCGGACACTATGCTGCGTGGGCTTTGTCTTTAATTCCTTTGCAGACTTAAGATACGGAATTAAGGTAAGATGAACGACCACACAATCTTCTTCAGGAAGTTCCCATTGGATTTGACGAACAGCTTCAACAAAAGGCAAGCTTTCTATATCACCTACAGTCCCTCCCAATTCTGTAATAACAACATCAAACTGACCGCTATTACCCAACAGCATCATTCTTCGTTTAATCTCATCCGTTATATGCGGAACAACCTGCACGGTTTTGCCTAAATACGCCCCTTCACGTTCCTTATTAATAACAGTTTGATAAATCCTTCCGGTAGTTACATTATTGGCTTGGGAGGTTGGTATATTTAAAAACCTTTCGTAGTGGCCCAAATCCAGGTCTGTTTCTGCACCATCATCAGTCACGTAACATTCTCCATGTTCATATGGATTAAGCGTACCCGGATCCACATTAATGTAGGGATCAAATTTCTGAATAGTAACTTTCAATCCTCTTGCTTGAAGCAATTTTGCTAATGATGCAGCAACGATTCCTTTTCCTAAAGAAGAAGTAACACCACCAGTAACAAAAATATATTTGGCCATTATGAATAATTTTCAAAATAATAAAATAACAATTCACACCGCTTACTCATGAAGCTTTGCGCTGATAAATAATCTTATGTAGAATTGCTAAAAAAATGACCGAGGAATGAACAATAAATCCTAGAGGTCGTGTAAAGATAGCGCGATTTTTTTGGGTAGAAAAAAAATAATAGAAAATATTACATGCCCAATACCGTGGTACGAACCTGGTACGAACCATAAAAATAACCACCATATTATTGGTACGAACCTGGTACGAACCACAAATAATACACAAATTCAAACAAATTAAATTTATAAATATGTAATTTATTTTAAGCAATTTGTTTATTTTTTATACAATTCAAGAAAAATTTATTGATTTTAAAAATATTTTACCTTTATTTTGCTATATAAAATCAATAAAAATGAATTCTTTACGTTTTACCGCAATAAAAAACATTGCAAAAAATGCAATCACTTACGAAGTTAAATCTGCCGAAAAAGTAACCAGCATCTTCAATGAAAATGTATTTACTTTAAAAACAGCCCGCCATTATCTGAGCGATGATGCTTATAAAAGTTTGCTCGCTTCTACATTGGGAGGGAAGAAAATAGACAGGGCTATGGGCAGTAATATTGCCAATGGACTGAAGGCATGGGCTGAAGAAAAAGGCGTCACCCATTTTACACATTGGTTTCAGCCGCTCACCGGATTATCAGCAGAAAAACACGACTCCTTTTTTACCTTAAAAGGAGACGGAACGCCCATACAAGAATTTGAAGGTGCTGCATTAATTCAACAAGAACCTGATGCCTCATCTTTTCCAAGCGGAGGACTAAGAGCAACTTTTGAAGCAAGAGGATATACGGCATGGGATCCATCTTCACCTGCATTCATCATGGAAACAGCTGAAGGAAAAACACTTTGCATTCCAACCATATTTGTGTCTTATACAGGAGAATCTCTCGATACAAAAACACCTTTATTAAAAGCTTGTGTTGCCTTGGACAAAGCTGCTGTAGATGTTTGTCAGTATTTTGACAAAAACGTTTCAAAAGTAAATGCAACACTTGGATGGGAACAAGAATATTTTGTTGTTGACGCTGGATTGGCAACTGCAAGGCCTGATTTAGTCTTAACCGGAAGAACCGTTTTTGGTCATGCTCCAGCAAAAGGGCAGCAATTAGACGATCATTATTTTGGAGCTATACCTGAACGCGTATACGCTTTTATGAGAGATTTCGAAAGAGAGTCATACAAACTCGGTATTCCACTTCGTACCAGACATAATGAAGTAGCTCCAGCTCAATTTGAATGCGCTCCTATTTATGAAGAAATGAATTTAGCAGTAGATCATAATACCTTATTGATGGATATTATGACTCGTGTTGCAAAAAGACACAACTTACTGGTACTATTACACGAAAAACCTTTTGCAGGAATAAATGGAAGTGGGAAACATAATAATTGGAGCATGAGTACTGATACAGGTGTTAATCTGCTTGCACCTGGAAAAACCCCGAAAACAAATTTGATGTTCCTCGCCTTTTTTGTCAACACTATTAAAGCAGTTCATGATTATGCAGAATTAATCAGAGCTTCTATTGCCAGCGCTGGTAATGACCACAGACTTGGTGCAAATGAAGCTCCTCCTGCTATTATTTCCATTTTCATTGGAAAATATTTGACGAATGTGCTCAATCAAGTTGAAAAAAGAGTTGGTGGAAACTTTGACGAAACAGATGAAGCTATATTGAAATTAGATATTCATAAAAGCATTCCAGAATTGATGCTGGATAATACAGATCGCAATCGCACTTCTCCATTTGCATTCACCGGAAATAAATTTGAATTCCGTGCAGTTGGATCTTCAGCAAATTGTGCCGGCCCTATGACCGTGCTGAATACAGTGATGGCAGAGACTTTAAAGAAATTTAAAATTGAAGTGGATGCACTGATAGATAAAGGAGAAAAAAAGGAAGTTGCAATAATGCAAATGATACAGAAGTATATCGTTGAAAGTAAAAAAGTACTTTTTGAAGGAGATGGCTATAGTGAAGAATGGGAAAAAGAAGCCGCAAAAAGAGGTTTGCCTAATATTAAATCAACTCCAATTTCCTTAGATGCTTATAGTTCTGCTAAAGCAAAAAAATTATTTGAAGATAATCATATTTATACCCATTTAGAACTGGAAGCAAGACATGAAATCATGCTAGAGGCCTATATTAAAAAAGTACAAATTGAAGCAAGGGTAATGGGAGATTTGGCTTCTACATTTATCATCCCAGCAGCATTAAAATACCAGAATAATCTACTCGAAAATGTAAAGGGATTAAAAGACATCGGCCTTTCTGCAAGTTCTTATGCAAGTCAAAAAGCAATTCTGGAAAAAATAAGCGAGCATGTAAATGTTATCAGCGACAATGTAGCTGCCATGATCGAAGCTAGAAAAAATGCCAATGAAATCACAGATACAAGAAGTAAAGCCATTTCCTATTGTGACACTATTAAAGAAAAATATTTTGATATTATCAGACTTCATGCAGACAAATTAGAATTAATTGTAGATGATAGCATCTGGCCATTACCTAAATACCGCGAATTGTTATTTTTAAGATAAAATCTATTAATAAAAATAATTCCTCCAAACATCGGAGGAATTATTTTATATATTTAGCCCTTTATTTATTCAAGGAAAATTATTTATTCAGTTCAAAAGAAAATTAAATTTAAACAATGAAAAAAATCATCGCCATCTCTTTGCTTGTTCTTGTTGGAACAAATGGATTTTGTCAAAACAAAAAAGGAGATAAAAAAAAGCAAGCTGAAACCAATTCGGCTTCCACTTTAACAAAAGCTCCTGAAGCTGAAGTCCCTACAACCACTCCAGCAGTCGCTCCAGCAACTCTTCCAGTAGCACCATTTACCGAAGAGCAGAAAAATAAAATGAAAGAAATCAACAAAGAGTTCAAAGCAGCAAAGGCTAACATCGAAAGTGATACTACATTGTCTCCAGAACAAAAACAATCTCAGATAAAGGCTGCCTCTAAATCAAAGTCAACCAAAATGAAAGAAATATTCACTCCTGAACAATTGGAGCAAATGAAACAGAATCATAAAAAGAAAAGTGAGGAGTAATTATTAATCATTTATATGCGCTATTTACTTTACTTCATCATCGCTTTATTATTTTCCATAAAAGGAAAATCACAGCAAACTGAAAACACATACTTATCTGTAGATAATTATGTAAGTACTTTAGGTGATTTGAAAGACAAGAACGTAGCAAGTATCGCAGACACACTCACTCAGCTTTTTGAATCAAAAGAAAATAAGGCAAGAGCAATATTCTGTTGGATAGCCAACAATATTGCTCTTGATCCTAAAACAGCTCGTTCTAACGACAACAAAAATACAGATCCTGTAATTGTAATACAAACAAGAAAAACCTCCCCTATTGGATTTGCTACTTTGTTTCAGGAAATGGCCAGCACCGCAAATATTCGCTGCCTAATTGTAAATGGATACTCCAAAAACAGCACTGAAAATATTAATACTATTGATGATGAGCCTAACCACTCCTGGAATGTTGTACAATTAGGTACAAGTCCTAATGAATGGTATTATGTTGATGCTGCTAAAGCCAGCGGGAATTTGGATAATAAAAAAAACGTGTTTACAAAAATATTTAAGCCTGAGTATTTCTTCTCCAATAAATACATTTTTAATCAAGACCATTATCCCCAAAACAAATCTTGGCTGCTTGGTGAAGGTCCTAAATCTCTTAAAGAATTTTATGCACTTCCTTTAATTGAAAAAGGTGCTTATCAGTTTGGTGTTGTCAAAACAAATCCATCAACTGGATATATCACAACAAAAATAAACACCGCATTTAAATTTAATTTCCAGCTAAATAATAATACCATCTCAAATGTAGAAGTTGTTTTTGGCGAAGCTGCAAAGGAAACAAAACCGGAAAGAATTAATTTCTTGGCGAATGGAAACGAACTGAGTTTTTCATATAAATTCAAAAAAGAAGACACTTTCCCTTTTAGAATTATTGTTAATGGCATCAACTTCATTTCTTATTTAATAGAAACAAGCGAATAACCTGAATTCCCTAGAAACCACAACAAACAAGTATCTGAAGAAAGAAATTCCCATATAAATAAACTAACTACTGCCCCACTAAAAAAACTGCGTTCGTAAACATCAGCTTCCCATTTTCCCAAAAACTTCTGAACAATGGATTGTCTGCAAAATAGACAATGCTGCCGCTACCAAAATCCTGAACAGCTATTACAGTTCCATCTTTTATTTTACTTTTAATAGCACTGCCTACAAATCCAGACACCTGATTATCTTGTTTGATGACGCCAACATTCCATCCTTCTTTCATGAATTCATAAACGTTGCTGTTCATCTTTAAAGAAAAGTAATAATCAGGATAACCAAAAGCAAGTGGATGGCTATCATCTAAATTTAATTTATAAATTGCTCCAGGGGTATTAGCGCTTACGCTTTGACGCTCTCTGTTTTCATATTTCTTGATGTCATCGTAAGTTGCAGCTTTGTTTTCATCCTTCTCGTCTTCTTTCTTTTGTTTAATCCCCCACTCACCGGAAGCCATTTGCGAAACAGCACCTTCCAACGCGATAATTTTTCCGCCTTGTCTTACCCAAGCTTTCAGATTACTTTCTTTTTCAGTGAGAATTTTATAATTGCCATCAGGAATGATCAGTACATCAATTTTTTTCAAATCGACATCTCCTATCTTATTGGCATTAATTAAAACAATTGGATAATTAAGCTGTTGTTCAAACAAATGCCAAACCTCACCAGCAGCAGTACTCGAAACATCACTTCCTGTAAGCATCGCTACTGTTGGCTTTTTGATAAAATGTATTTTCTCTGAACCAAAATCAAATCCTGATTCCATAAATCCTGAAGCGACTCCATAAATGTTTGCGTTGAATGCAGCAGCTAATTTCAGCACTTCCTGAAGATGAGTCTCATTGCCATTTTTCAAGATGATGAGTGTTCCTTTATTGTATTTTTTTCCGGCACATGTAAAGTCTCTTTCAGCAAATCTTAATTTAACACCTGCTTGTAATAGTGCGGCCAAAAGCTTCCCTTCATTGAAAGAATTATAGTCAATCAAATAAGCATATTCACTAGTCGTAGGATCTTTCCATTTATCTATAGACTCACTTCCTTGTGACAATACTTTCTCTTTTACCGCATAACAATCAAGTCCAAATGCATATGGTAAAGCCCATGCTGTAATATCATACGTAGCAGAATCGCTGAGTTTTGATTGCGGCTCGAATAGCACTTTTACCAATGCACCTTTTGACTGGCATGCAGATACAATAATATCATTTTGGGCAGTTATATACGATTCCTCTTTCCCCGATATAAAATGGAAGCCTTTTCCTGATAAACCTGGCTTAGCGAAACCGTACTCGATTTTATTGTTATCTAAAAGTTGCTTTAATGCCATTAATTTAATTTTATTGGAACCATT